>JAJPYK010000006.1:0-2027 GCA_021205005.1 Paraprevotella sp.
ACTTTATCCCGTCTCCGCTTTCGGACTGCCCGCCCACGTCTGCCCCGGTCGTCGACCGCCTCAACAGCGGCCTCCGAATCCGAACGAACAGCACCGTAGTGCCGATAATAAGGTGTATTTTATTAAATAATCCCGAAAAAGGCAAGACATTAGCCCGTTTCATCGTACTTTTGCACCGATTTATCTTAAACCAGAACCGTCATGCGCAAAGTCATCGGGATGGGCGAAACCATCATGGATATTATTTTTCACGGGGCGCAACCTACGGCTGCCGTTCCGGGAGGCTCGTCGTTCAACAGCATCATCTCCATCGGACGGGCCGGCATTCCGGCCGTATTCATCGGCGAACCGGGACGCGACGAAGTGGGCCGGCGCATCGCCGACTTTTTGAAGGCCAACCATGTGGACGCCCGTTACCTGCGGATGAGAGACGACATACAGTCAGCCGTGTCGCTGGCGTTCCTCGACGAACATCACGACGCCCATTACATGTTCTACAAACAGCCGCCCAGCACCCTGCCCGACTTCGCTCCTCCTGAGGTCGAAGCCGATGATGTGGTACAATTCGGATCCTATTACGCCATCAATCCGCACATCAGGACTCAGGTACGGTCGTTCCTCAAATACGCCCGAAGGAACGACGCCATCTTGTATTACGACCTCAACTACCGCAGGACTTACAAGGACAGAATCCGGGAATTGCTTCCCTCCATCCGGGAAAACTTCCGGCTGGCAGACCTCGCACGCGGTTCGGCCGACGACTTCGACGTCATGTACGGACTGCGCGATGCCGAAACGATCTACCGCACGCACGTGGCCCCCTATTGCCCGCTCTTCATCTGTACACAAGGAGCAGACAGCATCGTGATCTGCACGCCCCAAGGCGTACACCGCTATCCCGTACCTCCCCTGCAAACGGTCAGCACCATCGGAGCGGGCGACAATTTCAACGCCGGATTTATCTACGGTCTCATGCGCTACGGCATAGGCCGCTCAGCACTGCACTCGCTCTCTCCCGCACAATGTGAACAACTGACTGACTGCGGACGGATATTCTCGGCTAATGTGTGTGCCAGCATACACAATTCCATCGATGAGGATTTCGGACGGCTGATGGCACAAGAGCGTTCGGAACAAGGAAAGAAGTGACAAAACGTCAGCATAATCCCGGTCCACCGGAAAGAAAAAAAGAAGAAACCGGACGGGAAAAAAGATTCTGCTTGAATAATTATTCAATAAAAAAGAGGATATATGCACTTTGTTCCGCATATATGCGGACATACGACTGACAAAAAAGGCGGAATTCGGAGCAGAATAGAAAATTTTTCTCCGCACAACGCCATTTTTTCTTCCGCAGAAAAAACAGAAAACCGCATCCGATCGAGAAAAAACACCCTTCCGAAAGGCCGTTCACAGACTAACCGATGAAAAAAAACAGTCTGAAATGGGATGACGAAAAAACAGGAAATCCCGATGCCGGCTTACCGTCAGCTCTATTCGTCTCAGGACGAAGAGAGAAAAAACGAGGCAAAAAGAAAGGGAAAAAAGGAAACGGCAGTCAAAAAGTCAAAAGGCAAACGACCTACATTCGCTTATTTGCCGTCAGTCCCGCATCCGGAACGGAATATCCGATTCTCAGCCCCGGCCTCGTGACAATGTGTCAATCTGATCAAAAAACAGCGTCCCCCTCCAAAGCGGCATAAAGTTCGTCCCACGAACGGGCCACGATAAGATAACGGTCGAGGGGTACATTGATGAAATGAAGACGGTCCATCTGCTGTAACACATGGACCAGACCGTCCCAAAAGCCGTCTAAATCGAATAAAACGACTTTCTTCCGATGATAACCGATACTGTGGGCCGCCATCACGGTGAAGACCTCGTCCAACGTCCCGATGCCGCCGGGCAGAGCCACCAGGATTTCACTGCGCTCCACCATAAGAGCCTTGCGGTCGTTCAAATCGCGGCAAGGCAGTACCTCTCCACCCCTCGCCGGACCCGGCGCTGGGCGTCAAGGCGGCGGGGGC
>JAJPYK010000006.1:2037-4899 GCA_021205005.1 Paraprevotella sp.
GCACTACGCCAATCACTTTCCCGCCGGCGGCCTTCACTCCCCGCGCCACGCTTTCCATCAGTCCGGAATCGGCTCCGCCATAAATCAGCGTCTTACCGCGTTAGCCCAATCCCCGCCCGAAAGCCTCGGCCCTTTCATAAAAAACGGCATCGAGTTGATCCGATGCCGCACAAAATACACCTATATTTTCCATGATGCCCTCCCGTAAAGAAGAATCAGAGTTTCACGTCTTCCAGATTAATCAGGCCGTTGACGATCGCGTAAATGGTCAGTCCGGCCGGAGAATGGATCTGAAGCTTGCGACTGATATTGCGGCGATGCGTCATCACCGTGTTCACCGAAATAAAAAGTTGCTCGGCAATCTCCTTGTTCGACATGCCTTTCACCACGCAGATAATCACTTCTTTCTCGCGTTCACTCAACGAATCGGTAACAGAAGCGTCTGTTTCGGGCTCCTCCGGACTTACGCCGTCCGCCTCCGACTTTTCCGCCCGCTCTTCTTCCAGCCGCACCACGGCCTCGAGGAAAAGCGTGTCTTCCAGATGACAGTGGCTGAACAGATCTTCTTCAGTCATGAAAAGGTCGATCAGGACATCGTTGAGCAACTGCGCATTGCTGTCGTTGGGATAATATTTAATGATGATGCTCTTCAGTTCGGAAAGACTTTTCTCGATTTGGGCATGATTGTCACGATGCTGGTGCGACAGCTTGTGGATATTCACGTCCGGGCTGGTTCTCACTCCGGCCAGCAGGTCGTTTACGTACGTATGGATATGCTTGTCCTCATAATCCATGTGGCGTCCTACCTCGGCCGCAAACTCATCATAGAACTTAAGAATGAGGAAAGCGATCTGGTTGCGTGCCGAACAGTCGATCGCCTCGATCAGCTTGCGCCGGATGGCGGGCAGGCGGAACTTTACGAAATAATCATGCGAACGACGCAAGTATTTCATCAATGCCGTAAGCGATACGGTATCTACAATGTCGGACAGATTCGTCGCACGTCCGTTGGAACGTATGAAATTCACTACTGCTAAAAAAGTGGGAGCATCCACTCCGGCTTCCATACAGGTTTCAGCCACGGTATGATCGCCAAATCCCAAGGTAAGACCGAAGCGGCTGATCACTTGCAGGATCCGGTAATCATCACAAATGATGTCGCCCATGTGGTCGGTCTCTTTATATTTTTCAGACATGATACCTTAAACCATTAAATGTTATGCAAAGAACGCAAAATTATCCGAACCATACAATAACTATAATTAGGTATTATCCTTTGGAAGCGAGTTTTTTTACGCTGTTTCAGAAAATTTCGCTAATCATAAAGAAAATAAAATTGCTTATTTTTGTGGATTGTACTCTTTTAACAAAGATAATACCTTTGCAATGTCTAAACCAAGGTTTGGGTAAAAAGACTAAAAAAGGACTAAAAGATGAAGAGCAAAAAGAAATTGCTGACCATTGCTCTGGCCATTTCGGCTTCCTTGAGTAATGTCTCGGCACAAGAAAGCGGTAACGATACCGATTCGTATCAGAAATTCAGAGTAGGCGGATATGGCGAAATGGTAGCCAATTTCAAAGACTACGGCATCAACCGCTATTATGGAAATGCCGAAGGTAATCCCAAGACCCACCGCAACACGATCTCCATCCCGCGCTTTGTGCTGGCTTTCGATTATAAATTCACGCCGAAATGGATACTCGGTACCGAAATCGAATTCGAAAGCGGAGGTACAGGCACAGCCTACGAACTGGAGAATACCGAAAACGGCGAATATGAGACGGAAGTGGAGAAAGGCGGAGAAGTGGCGCTGGAACAGTTCCATATCACCCGACTGATCCTCCCCGAAATCAATGTGCGCGTAGGTCACATGATCGTCCCCGTAGGATTGACCAACTCTCATCATGAACCGATCAACTTCTTCGGCACGAGCCGGCCGGAAGGCGAAACTCACATCCTGCCCTCTACATGGCACGAAACCGGTATCGAACTCTTCGGTACGGTAGGACACGGAGGGGCCACGTTCGACTATCAGGCCATGGTCGTAGCCGGACTCAATGCCAACGGATTCGACCGCAAGTCGTGGCCCGCAGGCGGCAAGAGCAGCATATTCGAACAAGACAACTTCACCTCGCCGGGCTATGTGGCCCGCATCGACTACCGCGGAGTACCGGGGCTGCGCGTGGGAGGATCCTGGTATTTCTGCAACAATATCGGGGCAAACTCCGATAAACCGACCACCTATAAACAATATGGCGATATCCCTTTGCGTATCTATACCGTAGACGCACAGTATTCCGACCGTTTCGTGACGTTCCGCGGGAACTGCATTTTCGGCAACTTGGGCAAGAGCAATGCCGTGACCACGGCCAATGCCTCGTTGAGCGGCGGTAGCCAACTGCCCTACACCAAGGCCGTGCCCGTAGCCAAGAGAGCCGTAAGTTACGGAGCGGAACTGGGCTTCAACCTGCAAGGCATTACGGGCAGCGCCAAATGTCCGGTGATCTACCCCTTTGCACGCTACGAATATTATAACCCGCAAGAGGAGGTGATTGCCCGTCAGGGAGCGGACAAACGTGAACAGGTGAGCATGTGGACGGCCGGCCTCAACTGGAAGGCCCTCCCCAACCTGGTGTTCAAAGCCGACTATACGACCCGTAAGATCGGCGGCGGAAAGTTCAACAGTGAAAATGAATTCGCCATTGGCGTGGCTTACGTGGGATGGTTCTGGAGCAAATAAACATTCATCACATATAAAACGTAACTTTTATGAAAAAAAGATTCTTCTACTCGGCCTTCTTATTGTTGGGCCTGACGTTCGTCGGTTTCACGGCCGCATCTTGCAGCAATGACGATGACAC
>JAJPYK010000294.1 GCA_021205005.1 Paraprevotella sp.
GTAATTGTGTATTATGTTTGAAAATGCTGGCGAAGTGGCAGGCC
Organism: Paraprevotella sp.; assembly: GCA_021205005.1. Lineage (GTDB taxonomy): Bacteria > Bacteroidota > Bacteroidia > Bacteroidales > Bacteroidaceae > Paraprevotella. The sequence continues at coordinate 45 of JAJPYK010000294.1, forward strand.
TTGTATGGAATGCCCTCCATGAAAGTGCGCCGTTGAGTGCAAAAGATTTGAAGAAAGTAGCCAAAGTGAAGACAGAAAAGGAACTGTATCTGGCTTTAGGCTGGTTGCTTCGTGAAGACAAACTGGTTGTGGAAGGTACAGATAAAGAGCCTGTTTTCTCTTTGAAGTAATCTGCGATTTTCGTATCACTGATTCCAAAGGCATGTCCGAAGCGTGTCCCGTCCTGATAGGAGAGGGGAAGACGCGGAGGGCATGCTTTTTTATTGTGCCAAAATCTACTTGTTTTTGACATAATGAAATCTTTTATGGGATATTTATCCTTTAATCCTTGCTGATATTCCTAAGTTTTTGTAGTTTTGCCATGAGTTAATCAACATTGTGTTAGAACTTGTAAAATTGAAATACTATGGATATTCAGAAATTGATGGCTCAGTTGGAGGCCAAGCATCCCGGCGAGAAGGAATATTTGCAGGCCGTTCGCGAAGTGCTCATGTCTATCGAAGACGTATACAACCGTCATCCGGAGTTTGAGCGGTCCAAACTGATCGAGCGTCTGGTGGAGCCGGAGCGTGTAATCATGTTCAGGGTGCCTTGGGTGGACGATAAAGGCGAAGTGCAGGTGAATCTCGGTTATCGTGTACAGTTTAACAGCGCGATCGGGCCGTATAAAGGCGGATTGCGTTTCCACGCTTCGGTCAACCTTTCCATATTGAAGTTTTTGGGCTTCGAGCAAACCTTTAAGAATGCGCTGACCACTCTTCCGATGGGAGGAGGCCAGGGAGGTTCCGACTTCTCTCCACGCGGCAAGAGCGACGCGGAAATCATGCGTTTCTGCCAGGCTTTCATGAGTGAGCTTTATCGTTATATCGGTCCTGAAATCGACATTCCGGCCGGGGATATCGGCGTGGGAGCGCGGGAGATCGGTTATCTCTTCGGTCAATATAAGAAACTTACACGGGACTGGAGCGGCGTGTTAACCGGAAAAGGGCTTGAATTCGGCGGTTCGCTGGTACGTCCTGAGGCTACCGGCTACGGCGGACTTTATTTCGTGCGCGAGATGTTGGCCGACAAAGGTATCGACATCAAGGGCAAACGCATATCGATCAGCGGTTTCGGCAACGTGGCTTGGGGGCGGCGAAGAAAGCCGTAGAAATGGGGGCGAAAGTAGTCACTTTGTCCGGACCGGACGGTTACGTGCTGGACGAAAACGTCATCAGCGGAGAAAAAATCGATTACATGCTGGAACTGCGGGCCAGTGGGAATGATATTTGCAGTCCCTATGCCGATCAGTTCCCGGGCAGCGTATTCGTACCCGGGCGCAGGCCTTGGGAAGTAAAGTGCGACATCGCTTTGCCGTGCGCCACGCAAAACGAGCTGAACGGGGATGACGCCCGACTGTTGCTCGGAAACGGGACGATTTGTGTGGGCGAGATTTCCAATATGGGATGCACGCCCGAGGCGATCGATGCCTTTGTGAAACATAAAATGCTGTTTGCACCGGGCAAGGCTGTGAATGCCGGAGGCGTGGCTACGTCTGGATTGGAAATGAGTCAGAATGCCATTCATCTGAGCTGGTCGGCAGCCGATGTAGATCAAAAGTTGCATGCCATCATGCACAACATTCACGAGCAGTGTGTAAAATATGGTGCGGAACCGGACGGATATGTGAATTACGTAAAAGGCGCCAACGTAGCCGGCTTCATGAAAGTGGCCAAGGCGATGATGGCTCAGGGAATCGTATAAAAGTGGTTTAAATGATGAGGATGGGGGATATGTCGGAACGGGCATATCCCCTTTTTTACGGGCAGCGGGGAGGACTGTCCCCCATAGGGATTTGTCGCTTTTTCATACTTCATATAGAGGAGCTCTTCTTGCTTTTATATCGGTTTGAGTATGAACGGAATACGAGTGGGTACGGCGTATGCCGGATGAAGCTGCGCCGAACGCGGAAACGTTTGGCGCAGAATGACAGATTTTTCTCCGCAGATTGTGTCGGCGTTCGGCGCAGAAAAAAAGAGCGATTCCGGCTTGTCCGGTTTTATCAAAACCTCGCCTTTTATTTCCTCTTTTTCCACCTTTTTGTTTGTCAGCCTAACAAAATAAGGATAACTTTGCGCCACAGATAAAAACACATGAAAGTTTTCGAGAAAGTATTGGGTTTCAATTCGAAGAAAATGAATGTTCGGACTGAAATCGTTGCCGGAGTCACCACCTTCCTGACTATGAGTTATATCTTGGCTGTCAATCCTGATATTCTATCCACTACGGGTATGGATAAGGGAGCGTTGTTTACCGCTACCGCTCTGGCCGCCGCTCTTTCTACCATTCTGCTCGCCGTGATGGCCAAATTACCGTTTGCACAAGCCCCAAGCGTAGGTCCGAATGCTTTCTTCGCATTCACGATGTGTCAGGCCATGCATCTTTCATGGCAGCAATCGTTGGCGTTATTGTTCGTAGAGGGTATCGTTTTCATTCTCATTACCTTTTTTAACGTGCGCGAGATGATTCTCCAAAGCATTCCCTATAACCTCCGTTATGCCATATCGGCGGGCATCGGCATGTTTATCGCTTTCATCGGTTTGAAAAACGCAGGCATCATCGTGAGTAATCCGGATACGTTCGTCGCACTCGGAAAGTTCACTCCGAAAGCCATCTTGGGCATTGTGGCCATTTGTTGCAGCAGCATATTGATGGCCAGGCGCGTCAAGGGAGCCTTGTTCTATGCCATCATTTTTACGACGCTCATCGGCATACCGATGGGAGTGACTGTGCTGCCGGACAGATGGTTTCCCATATCGGTTCCCCATTCCTTGTCGCCCATCTTTCTGCATTTTGATTTTCATGGTTTTTTCACTCTCAATATGGTAATCGTGATGTTCTCGCTGCTTATTGTCAATATCTTCGATACGGTCGGCACGATTGTCGGCTTGTCGGAAAAAGCCGGGATAACCCTTACCGACGGACTCATCCCGCGCGTACGCCAGGCCATGCTGAGTGATGCGGTGGGCACCACTTGTGCCGCCATGCTGGGGTGCTCCACCGTGGGTACCTATGTGGAGAGTGCGTCGGGCATTGTCGAAGGGGGCGTAGCGGACTGACTTCATTGGTGACAGGCATTTTATTTGTGGTTCCCTGTTGTTTTCGCCGATATTTCTTCTCGTTCCGTCGGTGGCTACCAGTGGTTCGTTGGTTCTGGTGGGAGTACTGATGGTCGACTCCGTCAAGAAAATAGATCTTGGAGACATTACGGAGTCGTTTTCCGCTTTCATCACGATGATCACGATGGTGTTATGTTACTCCATTGCCGACGGTATTTGTTTGGGAATGCTGAGTTATGCGTTGATGCAGATATTCATAGGGCAATATCGCAAGATCAGTCTTACGATGGCCATTCTTTGCGTGATATTCATCATTAATTTCGCTTTGAAATAGTCTCTGTCGGCGGGTCTTGTCTTTTGTTTTCAAGCATCCGTCGGGAACGCCTGTTTATTTATTCATAACCGGGCCATATCTTTTCCATGTCGCCTTTTATTCGTACATTTGTGGACAGAACTAAAAGAAAGAACAAACGATGACAGACAGCCCCAATAAAGAATGTCCCTTATTGCACGATACGGCTTTTGTGGACTTGATGAAACGGCGGATCTTCAATGTGCTTCTGATCGCCAACCCTTACGACGCTTTCATGTTGGAGGACGACGGACGGGTGGATGAAAAGATCTATGACGAGTATGTGAAGCTGGGATTGCGCTATCCCCCCCGCTTTTTTCAGGTGGCCTCTGAAGAAGAGGCGGAAGAAGAGCTGGAAAAAACCTCCTTCGACCTGATTATTTGCATGCCCGGAACAGACAGTAACGACGTGTTCGATATTGCCCGGGGCATCAAACAGGATAATCCTTCCATTCCCGTGGTAGTGCTGACGCCGTTCAGTCACGGTATCCGGAAGAGCATGGAGCACATGGATTTTTCGATTTTCGACTATGTGTTTTGTTGGCTCGGCAACACCGATCTCTTATTGTCCATCATCAAGCTGATCGAAGATAAGATGAACTTGGAGAAAGACGTGGCGGCCGGCGTGCAGATGATTCTTCTCGTGGAAGATTCCATCCGTTTTTATTCTTCCATCCTGCCCAACCTCTATCGTTTCGTGTTGCAACAAAGTCTTGAATTTTCTACCGAGGCGCTCAATGCCCAGCTCGAAACGCTCCGTATGCGGGGGCGTCCCAAGATCGTCCTCGCACGAAACTACGAGGAGGCATGGGAGCTTTACGAACGGCATAAAGATAATGTGTTGGGGGTCATTAGCGATTGTCGTTTCCCGCGCAACGGGTAGACAGACGAGATGGCCGGGTTTGAACTGTTGTCGGCCATACGGGCCGAGGATGAGTTCGTACCGCTGATTATGGAGTCTACCGAGGTGGAAAAGAGCGAGTTGGCCGAACGTTGCGGGGCGGAGTTCATCGACAAGAACTCGAAAAAGATCGGAGTGGATTTGCGCCGTCTGGTGCGGAAGAAATTCGGATTCGGCGATTTTATTTTCCGCGATCCCGATACGATGGAAGAGGTGGCGCGGATCAAGAATCTGAAAGACTTGCAAAACAATATCTTCACCCTGCCCAATGAAACGCTTCTTTATCATATTACCCGTAATAACGTGTCACGCTGGCTTTCTTCGCGTGTCTTATTCCCCATTTCGGAGTTTTTGAAACATATCACTTGGCATTCGCTTCAAGACGTGGACGCCCATCGCCAGATCATTTACGACGCCATTGTCAGCTACCGTAGGATGAAGAACCAGGGTGTGGTGGCCGTGTTCCATCGCGACCGTTTCGACCGTTTCA
>JAJPYK010000076.1 GCA_021205005.1 Paraprevotella sp.
TTAAGGTGAAGGGTGAATAGTTTGGATCTATTCCGTACTTATAAGCACGGTGAAAGCACGGTGAACCCTTTTTCCTGCAAAGTTCACCTTAACCGTTTGTATTCCAGATACTATGAATGGGTGAAGCCTTTTATCATCATAAAAAAGCATGAGGGGAGCAAAAAAATCTAAGCACATTGAAAAATCATTCACAGGAGATTGGAAAATCGTTTGCCGCACAAAATTATGTCGTTTTCCAAAATTATAGGGACCTCAATTTAATAATTTGAATATAGGTTCCAACATGGTTTCCAACAACCGTCTTTCTTTTAACACGACTTTTCCCGTACCCGATAATTGCATATAACGAGGTAATACGAAGCCACGGTCCGTTTTCATTTCCTTTGGAAAGAGGACCTCGATTTCATACCATCCCTCAGGAGTAGGAACACCATTAATCCGATGAACCTTTCCTTTCAATGTCCCGTAACGAGAGGAAGAAAAATTCTCAATGTACCCTCTCACAGGTAATCCGGGTTTTACTTCTCCCACATTCACCGGAGAGAGGTAAAGCCTGCCAAGTACCTTTGACGTGTCTGCAGAAGGCACAATAACCAATTTCCCGCTCAACGTATCCGGATAGTGAAAGAAGTAACTTCCCACGACCAATGTTACAATGAAAAAAACCATAACGACCATGCCCCATTTTAATAAGGAAGATGGAGGCTGACCTATGACATCTTGTATTTCTTCATCTATTAAATCCTGTCTTTTCACTCCCATTCCTATCCTATTTTTTTCCATTTGGTTTTCTACAAGATGAAAATATTCGCCCTGCGCTTCCATCAAATCATCGTGGGTACCCGTCTCTGTCACCCGTCCATCTTTCAAAACTATGATCTGATCTGCATGTCTGACCGTACTTAAGCGATGGGCGCATACCACGACTGTGCGATTCCGGTAGAAAGCCGACAAGTTTTCCCATATTTCATTTTCATTTTTGCAGTCCAAGGCATTAGTGGCTTCGTCGAAAAACAAATAATCCGGATTCTTGTAGATAGCCCGGGCAATCAGAATCCTTTGTTTTTGTCCTTGGCTGATGCCATTCCCTTCCATACCTATTTTCGAATTGAATCCCAAAGGCAACTCATCTATAAAATCCTCTATATTTGCTATCCTTGCGGCTTCCCGTACTTTTTTCTTGTCTATTTCGTCTCCCCCTACGGCGATGTTCCGGGCAATGGTGTCTGAAAAGATATAGCCGTCTTGCATGACAGCTCCCATTTTACTACGCCACAGGTGTGGATTGATCGCAGGCAAAGGGACGTTTCCCACCTTTATACAGCCTTCTTGTGGTAAATAAAATCCTTGTAACAGTTTCATTAAAGTGGTCTTTCCGCTTCCGCTCATTCCTACTATGGCCGTCACTTTATATTGTGGTATTTCCAAATTGATGTCTTTTAGAACATAATCACGTGTGGAGCCGCTATAACTGAAATTCAGGTTTTGAATAGAAATGGAACCTTTTTGGGGCAACTCGTTCCTTAACTCTCCCAAATGGCCGTCTTCATCCTCTTTGGCATGCAACTCATTCAATCTTTCAAGGCTTATCTTCGCATTTTGGAAAGCATTGATAAAACCGATAAGCTGAGAGATCGGGGCACTTACCTGTCCTATAATGTAGGTCAAAGCCATCATCATACCTAAAGTCATGCTTCCGTCAATGACCTGTTTAGCCACTATCAACGTGATGATCAAATCTGTCGTTTTGTTCAAGATTCCTGCACCGAATCCTTGTATTTGGTTAATCTTCAAGCTTTTTATTCCTATATTGAAACTCTTGGCTTGTATTTGTTCCCATTCCCATCTTCTTCTCTTTTCCTCATTGTTGAGCTTGATCTCCTGCATTCCTTGTATGAGTTGTATGACACAGCTGTTATTTTTGGATTGGATTTCAAAGGATTTATAATCTATTTGTTTCCGGTAGTGTAGGAAGAAAGAGACCCACATCGCATATAAAAAGTGTCCCGATAAGAAAATAAATAAAATCACCGGATTATAGTAGCCAAGCAAAATACCGTATATGATAAAATTTACGACGGCAAAGATTATATTAATGGAATCTCCCAACAAGAATCCCTCGATTCGTCCGTGATCACTCAACCTCCTCATGAGGTCCCCCGTCATTTTAGTATCAAAAAAACGCAAGGGAAGTTTCATTAACTTACGCCAGAAGTCCGAAACCAGGGCTATATTGACCCGTGTATTCACATGAAGCGAGAGCCAGCTTTGCAGATATCCGACGCTCATACTGGTAAAAGACAATATAAATTGGGCGATAAGCACCAAGATCACGTAACTGAAATTCCGGTCGCCGATTCCCGTATTCACTAACGATTGGGTAAGAAAAGGAAAAATAAGTCCCAACACCATAAACAGTATCATTCCCAGGACTGATTCCGCGATCTGCCATTTATAAGGAAACAAATAACTGAAAAAATGCCTCAGTTTATATCCTCCAGTCACTTTTTCATCATCGTCCGAAGTATAAAACGTCGTGTCGGGACTTAAAGCCAACGCTATGCCGCAATCTTCACCGTTACAACGACTGCTACACCAATGATTCTTAAAGTCTTTGTCATCAATAACCTGTAAGGAAGTCGCCGGGTCTGCTATATGATAGGCAAATCCCTTTTTCTTCTTTCGTATACGGTAACAGACTACATAGTGTTTCTGGTTCCAATGAAGAATGCAGGGTAAAGGTATTTTTTCTCGTAACACATCTACCGGCACACGTACCCCTGATGTGCGGAATCCTATTTTTTCGGCTGCATCGCTTACTCCCATGAGAGAGGCACCCTCACGGGTTATGAAAGAATAATCACACAAAGTCTGCAAATGATAATTCTTGCCATAAAACTTTGCTATCATCTGCAAACAGGCCGCTCCGCAATCCCGCGAATCATATTGGCTGCAATATGGAAAACGCTGTATGGACATATCTTATTTATTTCCTGTTTTGAAAGACAAGCAGTCTTTTCTTGTTTTCTGCTTTGTAAGCATGGTCCCGAAGCACCTGAGTGGCCAACCTATCCCAGACAAACCCACGATTTTCTAACTTCTCTTTCAGTTCCTCCTCACTCATCGGATGTACGATCCTCTCATCGTCCCATCGATCAGAAGACCAGTTTATCGCTAAATAACGCCCTGTACAAGTTGACAGATTCTCAAAAATGCGTTCTTCAAATTCTTGGGGAACATATTCGCCTACATTTAGGAATAAAACCATATCATACGGATGTCCTACGGCAAGTTCTTCCGTCACATCGACTTGTTCACAGGAGTATTTCGCATCAGAAGGAAAAATCATATCGGCCAGTTCTTTCGTGTGAGGATTCCCATCATAGCCGATTGCCGCTATTTTTTCCTTTTGCAAATCAGACTCATAATATCCCGGGCCACAGCCTAAGTCTAAAACGGTTTTCAGCTCAAGTACCTTACATAAACAGATGATTCCTTTGCCCAGTCCGTAATCATAATCATAACTCCGAAATGAGCGGGAAAGCCAACAACCTGTCGCTGTAGTCTTTTCCGAAGGGCTTTCCAACATGTAACGGTCAATGACCTCAACCAAAGTCTTGCAAGAAGGATATTCTAATTTACGGGCAAAAAACATTTTTCCGCATTTCAAGATCCTCTCCAAATGGTCCAATGTCAAATCTATGGGAGAGAAGTCTTTGCCGGGATTGTTCCATAAGATACAGCGAAGGTGTTCGTCATTCTCTATGTCTTTCGCAAAGCTGGAATTCATCAACACCGTACCTACGTAGGTCTCTTCCGGATAAAAAGTAAACTTCAGTCTCCGGAAAAAAGAGGGATGATTGTGCGTATAGTCCACTAAATATTGTGCGCTGCGTTTACTGATGGAAAACCATGCCGAGCCGCCGTACAAACGTTCCAACTGATCCGGAATCCTTCTTTTGATACCTAATTTCTTTTGCCATTCTATGAATTTTAGGACTTTCTCTTTTCCATCCATGGGCTTGGCTTCCATCCAATCTGTCAGCACATAGTATTTGAAACGGAAAAAAGTAGCGTCGTCAAACAAGTCATAAGGCAACAGCCTGCTTCTGATATATCCTTCTTTGGCTGTCTCATGAAAGAAACGCAGGAATTCATCCAATGGTTGCAAGGGATAATCTTGTCCGCTGAGCAAATGAAAATAATCTCCCTTGCTGTGCTTCAGTGCATCTTCCAGCAGAAACAACTCACAACGGAGTATGGAAAATCCGGCCCAATGGACAGAGATTTTCCGATATACCCCTTTTACTCCCTGCATGCAGGACAATTCATCTAATTCCTTTTGGGATACTTGTGCCTTCTTATCCACATGAATGAATATGTCGCACTTACCCTCAAAATATGAAATGAGCTTATGTAACTGCAACATATTCTTATGTGCCTGTATCAGGATGACCTGTTTGCTTCTATACTCCATAAATCAAAAGCTTCGAGAATAAATCACTCACTATTCCGTTACGCTTTACCGCAATTGCAAGGGTGGGTACCGCAGTTGCAACCATTGGTGTCGCCGCAATTGCAAGCATGGGTGGTGCACTGGCATCCTTGGGTGATACAACCACAACCATTGGAGGTACACGTGCAACCGTTGGTGACACAATGGCATCCATGAGTCGTACTAATGCCATAACAACTGGAATTGTCGTTACAGATGTCATTATTACGGCAGTAATAATTATCATAGCAAGAATAATTATTGCTACAATTGGTATTCTGTCCGGATTCTCTACTTTCTCCGCCTAATATAGAAATCATTTCTATTTCGGACAAAAGATAATCTTGTCTCACATGTAATTCTAAATCTTCTAACTTTTTCATGT
>JAJPYK010000160.1 GCA_021205005.1 Paraprevotella sp.
AATATGGACCTGACGGTGATTACCCAGCCTAACGGGGGGGGGGCGGGCGGTTTTTATCGGGGTATGCAACATGCGTTTCAGTCGGGAGCCGATTGGATCTGGTGTATGGACGACGATGTGTTTCCTCGTCCGGACTGTCTGGTTCATTTGCTGCCCCGCATTCAATATGACCGCGTAGGCATCCTGGCTCCGCGGCGTCTGCTCGAAGGGCAGGTATATACGAATGATTTCCGGGCCGTGAACCTGACCCGTCCCTTTTCGTCGATGTATGAGGAACGTCTGTCCGGCATGCAGGTGGATGCTCCCGTAGAAATTTGCGGGACAGCCTTCGAAGGGCCGCTTATCCGTCGAGAAGTCGTGGAGCAGATTGGCCTGCCCAACAAAGAATTCTTTATTTTTTGCGATGATACGGACTACTGCCTGCGCACCTCGGCGGCGGGTTACAAGATACTTTATGTGCCCGATGCTCTGATGGACAAACAGAATTTTTTCTCGGGCGACTCTTGGAGCGAGCGCAACCGTAAAAAGAAATGGAAACGGTTTTACCAGATCCGGAATGCCGCATATCTGAACCACCATTACGGACGGAACTGGGCCGTCAGATACCTGCGCAGTTTCAATGCCGTAGCCGGTTATATCTTTATCGCTTTCTTTTCTGCTCCTTTCACCGAGGCTTATACCTGGGGCGACATCGCACGTTTCTGGGGTGCGTATCGCGACGGGGTGAAAGGACGTCTGGGGAAAATGTAATCCGTCGTCAATCTGATTGTGAAGAAGATGAAAAAAGAACCTTTGGTCAGTGTAATCATCCCGAATTTTAATTACGGACGTTATTTGGAAGAACGCATCGAATCCGTGTCGCGTCAGACCTTTACCGACTTTGAACTGATCTTGCTCGACGATGCTTCGACCGACAACAGTCTTGCGGTCATGGAGGCTTACCGGGAGAATCCGCATGTCGTGCATATCGAAGTCAACGCGCAAAATACGGGCAGTCCTTTCAAACAATGGATGAAAGGCATTCTGTTGGCCCGCGGAAAGTACATCTGGATTGCCGAGGCCGACGACAATGCCGATCCCGAATTCCTGTATACCTGCGTGCACGAAGCCGAGGTCACGGACGGAGTGTCGGTTTGTTTTGCCGGTTCCACGCTGTTCGGTGCCGACGGGACGGCGGAGAATAGAGATGCGAACCATTGGGGGCGGAGGGAACGCAAGGGATCATGCTGTTTCGACGGCAAGACCTATGCGGAGTATAACCTGTATTGGAAAAACTATATCATCAATGCCAGCGGGGCCATATTCCGTCGCGAGTATGCCTTGCGGTTGTCCGAATCGCCTTTGGTCGACATGCGCTATTGCGGCGATTGGTGGTTCTGGTTCGAGATGGCCATGCATGGCAAAGTGGTGGAAGTGTATCGCCGTTTGAACTTTTTCAGGCAGCATGCGGCCAAGGCCACGGAGCATTCCCGGCGTTTCGGAGGCGGAGTGTGCGAGGATATTGAGATCGTGCAGTTGATGGAGACGCGCCTGCCCGGCCTTTCGACTTATAAGAAGCGTCTGCGCAGAGGATTGCTGTACCGCAAGATCAAACGTTTGTCGCTCGACGAAGAGCAGAAAGAGCAATTGTATAGCTTTCTGGCCGTCAAATTGCAAGGTACGATGGCCGACTACCGGTTGGAACGGAGAAATCAGTTCCTGCGTCTGCTCAATCCGTTCCTGACTACGGCAAGGCGCGACCGTCTGTGAACAGGGCGGGTGTCCACTTCGGCCCGTGACGGTTCGGATTAAATATTTTTCTTTCAGCGCGTATGAGATGGGGTATGATAGACTTTATATCCGTATCTATTTGTAATACAATGACATGTTGATGTGTGGAGGAATTGGAAAACGACTGGCGTTCGTTGAAGTCCCGTTCTCCGCATATCGAAAATTTTATCTCCGCAGATCGGCGTGCCGTTCTCCGCAGAAAAAATGCGCGGTCTCTTCTTGTCCGTTTATTTTCTTTCCTTTTATGCGGTTTGTGTGTTTATCGGGGCAGGAACGTGTCTAAGATATGTCCGTAGAACGTGGGCTTTCCTTCGGGCGTGGTCCGACTGAGCGGTATCTTGTAGGTGACTTTGTGGAAATCGTCGCGGGTGCAGAATTCCTGCCATCTTTCGGGCGTGTATTCTTCGTTCAGACACTTGCCCAGCGGTCCCATTTCCGTGATGGGCAGACGCTCTATCAAGTCGTGCACGGCCGGAATGTAGGCGCGGGCGATGGCGAACGTATAATCCAGCAGCAAATAGTCGATCAGCCGGTTATGACGTTTCCAGTAGAGCAGGTGCAGGTCGGCGATGAAAGAGGGCAGGATGTGCCCTTTTCCGCAGGCCAGGAAGAAACTGACCCATCCGCCTTTCGAGACGTTGTAGTAGATGGGACGGTGGTGGCAGCTCCAGAATGTCTGTTCCGGACGGATAAAGTCGTCGAGGTTTTTGGACGGGATCAACAGTGTGCTGTCCATCCAGATCCCGCCGTGCGTGCGTAGCAATACCATTCTCAGGATGTCGGAGAAATGCGTCAGGTCGATGAGGCCGGCCTTTTGTTTCTCCAGAATGTAATCGGGCAGTTCCACATAATCCTTGTAGTTGTCGGCCGTAATCAGGATGACGGGATGCTTTCCGGCATGACGGCGCATGGCATTGTAGCAGGCCTTTACGATGTCCGGCATGTTTTTCTCGCCCTGCCACCAACAGGTCCAGATGGGAGAGTCGGTCCGGATGGGAGCGTCGTCAGGGGCATGCCTTCGGTTGTAGTGTTCCACGAGTGCTTTTCCTCCGGCACGGGAGAGCAGATAATGGATGATGAAACGCTGTTTGCACGTCACGAAAAACTTTTCGATGCGCTTGAAGAATCTTTTTGTTCCGGACATTTGGGGCAGAGATGAGGTTAGATTTTGTCGAGTTGCACGTATTTAGGCCGTCTGAGTCCTACGTAGAAAGGGCATAGGCGGAAGAACCGTTTGAGGCGGTTGCCGACGCTACGGTCGGGACGCATGTCTTTCCAAGGGGTCAGGTCCAGATATTTGAAATATTGGTCGCGCAAGGGGTGTTGGCTGTCATATACCCACGGTTTGCGGTTCGTATAATGTAGGATGACAGGATGAAGAAGAGCGTCGGCGTATTTTTTGCGCCATTCTTCGGTCATGTGCCCCGGATTCCGGTAGAATCCGTCCTGCACGTTCCATCGGAGGTCGACCAACGTTTTATGACGGTATAAGATGCTGTTCAGCAGGTCCTGATCGTTGAACAGGATGCGTTCCGGATGGGCGTGGAAGTAGTCTACACAAGCGCGGGCCACGTCGTGTTGCCGCCAGTAGTCGAGGTTGATGAGCAGTACGCCCGCGTTGAAATAGGAATATTCCATCGGATATTGCAGGATGTCGTACCGTTGCTTTTCGCGGCAGCCGATGTCTTCGACGGCGGCCACGCCGATGTGGTCAAGCGGAGTCTCCCAAAAGGGACGGATGTCGCCCAGGACCACGATGTCGCAGTCCAGATAGAGCAGCCTGTCGACAGACACGGGCAAGAGGTCTGACAGGATGCCGCGATAATATGTGGCCATCGAAATCCGTTTGCTGAACTTCCGGATGGTGAATCCATTCAGAAGTTCGGGGTCGGGCGAATAAAAGGCAATGCGGTGGCTGTAGGACTGGCAGAAGCAGGTGAGCGCGGCTTTCATGTCTTCGGGCAGCCTGTCGGCAATGAGGTGTACGGTGAAGTCGGATGTTTTGTTGTTTTCAAACAAAGATACGAGGGTCACGGCGCAGTGGCGCACATAACGGCTGTCGATGTTGCAGGCGATATGAATCATCATGTGGGTTTTTTAGCGTTGTCCGGACAGACGGAAATATTGGTCCATGACCATCAGGGTGATGAGTTCTTCACGCTTTTTGTCTTGAAACTGTGCTACGTATTCATGGGCGTGGCGGAGGATTTCCTCAGCTTTGTCCGGATGGTCGATGTAGAATTGCAGTTTTTCGGGAAGGTCGGAAAAGTCTTCTTTCACTTCCACATAATGGAAATCGGCTTTGAGCTGCCCTTCCATGAACCAGGTTTCGCAGGTGGGACGGGTCATGACTGCCAGCGAATTGGACGACATGACCCATTTCAGGTTCGAGGCCACGTCGTTTCCCTCAAGCGCCAGGATGAACTTGTAGTCCAAGTGTTCCCGGATGGTCTTCTTTTCAGACATCCATTCGTCCGGACAGCCTTCATTCTTGCCCACGACGCCGCAGTCGAACATCGGGTGGTTGAAGAACATTTCTAGGAATTTCGTGCGTACGCGACTCTGCCGGATCTTTCCCCGGAAGATGGCTTTGTCTTTTTTCTGTCGGAAAGAAAGGGGGTCGTGAACGAACATGAAATGGCGGAGCTTGTCCAGTTTCAATATCACGAAGTTACTATTGTCGCCCGCCAAAAGCCTGCTTTTGACTACGGTGGGTGTGTCGGATGTGAAATAGACGTCGCCCGGACAGAAATTCCAACGCAGGTCGGCGGGGAACCATCGGGTGACCTCGTGCTGGTCAAAATAATATGCCGTGTGGAACATTTTGCGTGTGTAGTCTCCGATACGTCCCGTGTAATAGATCCAACTGCGTTCACGGGTGAGCCGGTCTTCTCCGGATACGCGGAACGGCTGTCGGGTTTTGATATAATAGTTCACGCGTTGTCTGATGTAGTCGTAGTCCGGGCGTCGGACGGCTTGGGTTAAAAGCTCGGGCAATCGGCGTCGGAAAAGCGCGTTAGGAATGGCCAGCCCTGCAAAACCGGAATGGAAGTTGAGAAATTTGTTGGGTTTGCCGCTTTTTAATTTATAGATTATG
>JAJPYK010000025.1:0-482 GCA_021205005.1 Paraprevotella sp.
ATTCTATATCCAGAGATATTTACAGTATATTCATAAACGAAGGTTGCCTGTCCCCCCATGCCTTCAACCAATGCATATAATAATGCAACATCTTTTACTGTTTTGGTTGTTTGTGGGTAGGGATTAGGTTTGTTGGCCGGATTATTTGTACCACCGGAAGTGCCACCACCTCCTCCCCCATGGGAAGATCCACCACCACCGCCTCCTCCTGTCGGTGGTGTGGGATAGTGGTGGTCCTCATCTTCAGAATCTTCTGAAGGCCATGAGTCATCCGAGCCACTTGAATCGGAGTCAGGATAGGAAGCAGTGACTGTAACCTGCTTCATGCAATATCCCATACCTTCCACATATCCTCCTTCCCATGTTCCGGCTTCAACCATTTCGTCGAACTCATCTTGCGTGTAGGGGTTCGTGGAACTTCCTTTCGGCGCGCTTGACCGAGACGTCGAGTTTACTCCGTAGGGTTTGATAATCTTTGTCAT
>JAJPYK010000025.1:492-4855 GCA_021205005.1 Paraprevotella sp.
TCATAATGTTATTGTTTTAGGTTATTTAATATTCGGCCTTTTTAACGAGCCTGATTTTACATTTCATTGATACAGAAAACTTTCATCTCACAAATGAGGAAACAGCTGATAAGCCTTTCTGCCAGGAACGAGACTGCCCGCCGTTGGTACATGACATTGTCGTATCGGAAGTCCCTGAGGGCTTTTTGCATATAGCGTTCGGGCTGCATGTCCAACCTGTTTTTGCGGTCGAACGCTTCGAGGATGGGAAAGAGGAAAAGGCAGAGACGTTCAAAGTCTTCCCACCTCATAATGAAACAGCAGAATGGTATGAATGTCCTTCCCTCCAACATGTAACGGGAGTATTTGTTGCATTCTCCATAACGATCGTTGAGTATGTCTACGGCGTCATAGAAATCCTGGTAATTATGCGCACCTTTGTAGTGTCCGAAAACGTGGCAGTTGCGGTTGATGGCCAGCACTTGGCATGTGCCGGGTTCCACATCCGCTATTCGTCCGAATCGTCTGCGGTAATGGCAGAATCCTACTTTCCGGCTTTGGATTCCGTTTTTCCAAACATAATATAAAGTGACGATTTCAGAGTAGAACGGGTTGAGGCGGTTGATGTTCACTCCCTCGATTCCGGTATCATTACCCTTGAAGAGGCGTATTACGTCATCTTCCTGCAATCCGAATTGTTCGATCTGTTCGTCTTTGTGGTAGGTGCACCAAATGGTAAGGTCTTTCATGGGCTATTTTTCTATAATTCGTTTCAAATGTATGGATAATTTATTGAATAGACAAAGCTTTTCTGTTTTTTTGAAGGAAAATAAATAAGTTAAATTCTCGCATAGGTCTCTGCTGGCTAAGATTTAAGATGGCGTGGCTCATGATTGCAGTGCGTTTCTTTACAGTTCGGTTTTATCTTTAAGCCGACGAAAGCCTTGCCCTCCATATCAAATATAAGGGTAAGTCCGGTATATCGGGAAATCCCAAACCCCATGCGACCTTTTTTCGGGAAGTCGGTTAAGGGCTGCCTGATACGCTCCCTTTCCGAGCGGAGAAATGAGAGCATAAGAAAGACGGAAGGCTTGGGGAAATGTGGCATGACGGTAATCTTTCGTCATGTTAAGCGGAAAGCCTGTGATATTAAACACAATCTCGGAGAACTGATGAATTTTTCGTATACCTTTGTACCGTATATTTAATAGGAACGTATGTACGGAAATGAACAAAAGCGTGTCATGATCGTGGGAGCCACTTCCGGATTGGGACGATTGTTGGCAGAGCGTTATATCGCGGAAGGACATACGGTGTGCATTGTCGGTCGTCGGGAAAATTTGTTGGACGAAGTGGCCGGCGGACACCCATCGGTCCATCGTATGGTGGCGGATGTGACGGAGGTTTCGGACGTGATTCCCCGTTTGGCTCGTTTGGTCGATGACATGGGAGGGATGGATTTGCTGGTCTTGTGTGCAGGAGTAGGGCGGATGAATCCCGATTTGGATTACGGACTGGAGCTGCCTACCATCGACACGAATGTGCGGGGATGGACGGCTGTGGCGGATTGGGCCTTCGCATTTTTCATGCGTCAGGGCTACGGACAACTGGCCGCCATCTCATCCGTGGCCGGTGTCCGCGGATTGGCTCCCGCTCCGGCTTATGCCGCTTCCAAGGCTTATCAGACGCATTATCTGGACGCTCTGCGACAACGGGCGCGTATGGATCATAGCCGGGTGACGGTTACGGATGTCCGTCCGGGGTTTGCGCGTACTTCGTTGCTGGCCCATCCCGAACGTCTGTTCTGGGTGGAAGAACCGGAAAAGGTGGCCCGTGCGATATTCAGGACCATCGAGGCGAAGAAAAATCGGGCGGTGGTGACGCGGCGTTGGGCATTCATGTATTTTCTTATGAGGATAGCTCCCGAGAGTCTGTTCGTGAAAATATTAGGGAAGGCCTGAGCCGGAGGGGCGTCGGAAACAGAGATCCCGGCTGCAACCTGAAACGGTTTGCGGCCGGGATCGTACTTTTTCTGTGGAGAGGAGCGGAGGAGTGATCAGAAAGCGATGTGCTTCACGCTTTTATCGGCAAAGGTGATGTCGACGGCGTTCAGGTCGTCGGATACCTTGACGGTCTGGACCGGTGAAAGTTCTTTCGGCGAGAATTTCTTTTTTCCTTTTTTCCAAAGCATCAGGGTGACGAAGACTTGTTCTTTTTCCACCCGGCTTTCCGCCATGATGAGGCCGCATTTCCGGCTCACCGGGCTCAATCCTTCCGGATAGCATACGGAGGTGCGGTCCCAACCGTGGAGCGGGATGAGGGCCAGCCGGTTCTGCCCGTTGTTGAGGATGACGGCATTTCCTTCTTTTGAAGAGGTTTCTTCTTGCAAAGGCGTCCCGCTGATTTCCGGCAGGGAGTAGTGTCCCAGATGAATATCGGCGGGCACAGGTGTGCTAACCTTGTCCACTCTTAGTACGCCGTCCGGCAGCGGAATGTCAGCCAGACTATAACGGATGTCGGGCCGGGTTTCCAGTTCGTCATCCCGCCGGTAAACGCCGACCTAGAAACTCCGGAATGTGTAGAGATGCAGTACTTCCCAATCCCCTTCTCCGTAGCGTGTGGCATAATTCATGGACACTTCGCCGTCCGGTCCGTCCGCCATCCAGGGGAACTCCGTATGGTAGGCCAGTTTGTTGTAGTTTTCCGAGCTCCGGAATTTCTGCCAGTCGCCCGCCACTGTTTCATGGCACCATGAACGTATTTCCGCTCCGCCGCAGTCGGGGTAGTCCGTGATGAGCAGATTGGTGGCAGGTTGGAATTTGTTGTATACCTTTCCTTTTTTGAATTTCTTCTCCCACGGTCCGTTGTTTTCCTTGGCTGTCCAGAACGGATTGTCGGCCGGAAGGAGCAGGCTCAGAAACGCCTTTCCGCACCAGAACACGCTGCCGCGGCAACTGTAGATCTGTACGGCGGGAGCGAACTTTCCGTAGAAGCCCAATGTCGGGACGTTGTCTTCCAGGAAGTCGGGATTTTGCAGGAATTGGAGCAATGTGCCCGAAGCGATGCGGCGCATCCAGCCGTAGTTGATGGCCGAATTGTGCTCATATCCCAGCAGGGCGAGCGGGACTACGGAGGCGAAACGATAGGGGATGCTTCGTCCCCACATATTCATCCGGCCTTCTTCGCTGAACATATAGGGGTAGTTGTCTACCATATCCTTTTGGTGTTCCATGAACTGTTCGACGTACTCCGGATAGAAGTGTCCGTACATCTGTGCCCAGATCGGACCGTACATCTGGAAAGCCCACATGCTGTAATAGTCGTAGGCCGGCGAGTCGTTATACCATCCTTCACCGCGATAGAGGCTGAGGATGTTTTCGAGATTCTCTTTCAACCGCTGGTCGTTGACGGCATAGCCCTGCTCTTTGAAGAAGCTGATGACGAAGACGTTGAAGAACATCCAGTTTGAATTAATGGTCGGGCCGTTGCCGTAGCTCAGCATGGTGGAGGCCAGTTCGTCTTTCTGTTCCTGCGTGAGCGGTTTCCAAAGGATGTCTTGGGCCACGGAGAGCGATATGGCCAGTGCACCGAATTCCACGAGAATCTGGCTCGGTCCGCCGTCGCGGTGACGGATGAACGTCGGGCTCGACTGATTAATGAGGTTGAGCAACTGATGGCGGTAATAATCGGCCACACGGATGCCGTTGAGGGTAAGGTCCGGATTCTCCCGAAGCAAGGGGGCCGCGATGAACAGCGTGCGGCACAAGCCTTCTAGTTTGGCCGTAGGCACCAAGTCGTTGCTGTTCGGATAAGTCTTGTCAAGCTCTTTGGGGAAATACATCGGATCGTCCAGCGTATGGATGTAGGTGAACGCTCCTCCCAAAAGATACTCCGCCGCGTCGATCCAGTCTTGTCGTGTCATTCCGGTATACGGGCTGAGACGATAGTCCGGTTGGGAGAGGGTGAAAGTTTGCGCTATGGTCTGCGTCGGCGGATCCACCGGCGCTACTTGGCCCCTGAGGGTCTGTGCGCCTGTCAGAAGGAGGGTCAGAGAGATTTGTTTCAAATACAGTATTTTCATGTAGATTTTGTTTGATTGATGTTCAAAAATACGAAAAAGATATGAGGGGGGATGCAATTCTGCGGATTTTTCTCTGTACGGATGGTAAAATAGTCCGGCGCAACCGGCGGAATTTTTCTCCGCAGATTGATTTTTTTTTCTCCGCAGATTGAAAAATCATTCGGCGCAGAAAAAAACAGCCTGTTCCGCACGTCGGTTTCCTGATCGACGCCGGTGGCGAAAGGAACGCCGTATGAGAGAGAGGAAAACGGTCTCCTCTGAATTTTAAAAAAAAAGGATTCAAAGGATTAAAGTATGTTATAT
>JAJPYK010000302.1 GCA_021205005.1 Paraprevotella sp.
TTCCGATCGTAAGCCCTGACACCAAAGCCATCATCAACAACACACTTTTAGGAATACCCTTATTTTCCTCTAATTCTATCATAACTTTCTATTTATGTAATTCATTCCATATTTCGGCAATCATACAAGCTACCCCGGCAGTTTTTAAATCAATGCAAAGATATGAAACATTTTTTAAGGGGCAAACCCTTTTCTTTTCGAAACTAACAAAAGAGGCATGCCACGCATATCGGAATTTTCCGTAACTTTGCTCATAATGCAAATTAAAACAGAAACAAGTGGGATTCATCCGATATATATTGGTGGGGTATATGCTGTTGGCAGCCTCTCTCCCCACATGGGCGCGTCTGGAAGCGGCTGATTCCTTCATCAGCCGCATGCATCATGCGGCCCAACAATATGTAGACTATGTACACGAATACCGGGCCGAACTCTACATCAAAGCGCAATTGGACATCATCCGGAAAAACCGAGGATTCCGATTTATCCCAGGACTGTTCAAAACCGACAAGGATGCCAACCGGTTCATTGTAGAAACCTACAGTGACCTGCATTATACCTATCCCAACATCTACGACCATAATATCAAGGCCTATACCGGTACATTGGGCGAAGCAAGAGAGATCCCGGGAATCACAGACTATTTCAACGTAAACATCTACACTCCCTACCTGTTGGGACAACGCCTGCTTTCTCCGTTGGCCCCCAACAGTAACAAATATTACCGCTACGCCATCGATTCCGTATCCTGCGACAGCATGCAACGCATCGAATACCATATCCGTTTTATTCCCCGCAACAAAAGTCTGCAATTGCTGGACGGCGAGATGGTCATCACCGAAGGAGCGTGGAGCGTGAGGGAGATCTCATTCAAAGGCAAATCGGACCTGCTCAACTTCCATTGCCGCATTAAAATGGGAGATATAGGCAGTGCTACGGAATACCTTCCGGTAGAGAACCAAATCGACGCTTCCTTTGCTTTCGCATTCAATGTCATGGAAGGATACTATGTGGCCACACTTTCCTACAAGGATATACGCAACCGCGACAATACCCCGGCCGACAGCATTGCCAAACCCAACTACAACCTGACGGCATCCTTCTCCTTGCAATGCGACCGGCAGGCATACGCCAAGAATCTGGCCCGTTTCGATTCGTTGCGCCCCATTCCGCTCACGCCGTCGGAGAACTATATATATAAAAGGTATAAAGAAAAGAATGATTCGCTGAAACGTCATAAGACGGATTCCATCAAACCTTTCAAACAAAACGTCTGGGGCTCGATAAGCAACTTTATCCTGACCGAAACGAAATGGAAACTGACCGACAATGCCACCCTGAGAAATTCACCTTTCATCAATCCCCTGATGTTCAGTTACAGCCGGTCAAACGGCATCGCCTACCGGCAGGATCTGAAGTTCAACATGATGCTGCCCAACAGACAGACCCTGCATATCGGAACAAGATTGGGTTATAACTTCACCTACAACGAATTCTACTGGAACGTGGGAGGAGAATACCAATATTGGCCCGAACATATCGGCGTCCTGAAAATCAACGTGGGCAACGGTAACCGAATCGGAAACAGCCGCATTATCGACGAACTCAAGAAGATACCGTCCGACAGCATCATCAACTTCGACAAGCTCAATTACGATCTTTTCCAGGACTTGAACTTCGAGATCAGTACGCACTTCGAAATCCTGAACGGACTGTCCTTAGGAATAGGAGTGATGTTCCACCACAGAACGCCGTCCGAACATCCGGAAGAAAGCTTCCGGTATATCGACCTGCCGGAAAACGTAGCCGAAGGATTACAAGCTAACCTACGTCCGCAATACAACAGTATTGCCCCGCGCATACGCATTGAATGGACACCGGGGCAATACTATTACATGAACGGAAGACAAAAAGTGAACCTCAAATCCCGATTCCCCACCTTTATTCTCGATTACGAGCACGGACTGAAAAACATTTTCAAGAGCACAGGCGTATATGAACGCATAGAATTAGACATGCAACATCATATCCGCTCGGGACTGCTCTCCAACTTGTATTACCGCGTGGGTATGGGACTGTTCACCAATCAGGAGGAAACCTATTTCGTAGATTTCGTCAACTTCCGCCGAAGCAACATCCCCCAAGGATGGAATGATGAAATCGGAGGCGTGTTCCAAACCTTGGACAGACAATGGTACAACGCCTCTCCTTACTATGTCAGGGGGCACATCACTTATGAAGCTCCGTTCCTGTTGCTGCGCCACCTGCTCAAATATACCAACCACGTACAAAACGAACGCCTGTATCTCAATATGCTGACCATGGATCACCTCGGTCCCCCCTTTGAAATAGGCTATGGCATCGGCACTTTCATCTTCGACATGGGCATCTTCCTCTCCGTCGAAAAAATCAACCGTATCGGATTCGGCTACAAATTTACCTTCGAACTGTTCAGCAAGTAAATTCCGAACGTCAATACGAATGTCCGCTGTTGTCTTTCATCTCATTCCCGTCTATTTTCCGGGAGTCGATACACCGCCAAACGTAAATGATGTAGATCAATACGAAAGGGATGAGAAGAGAGACGAAAGCCATCGTCTTCAACGTGAACAGACTGGAACAGCTATTGGACAAAGTGAGCGAACTTTGCAGGTCGTAAGACGAAGGATAGTAGGCCGTATTATTAAACCCTGCCACTAAAAACAAAGCCAGCACTGCCAGAATCGTACCGATACCGGTAAACCAAATTCCTTTATCAAAGCCCGATTTGGCCAATGTGCGGATAATTCCCCAAAGCACCAGGACCACACCGAACAAGAACAAGACCAAAACCACCGGCATCTCCAAGAAATTATGCAGATATTTGTAAGGCTCCATAAAGATCTCGCCCGTCTCCGGACGAACGGCAAAGCCGTCGGCAGTCAGAATGCGGATGACGAAAGCCAAAAAGAAAACCAGGAACAATCCCGTATTTCCCCACAAAGCGCGGCGACAACGCCGAACCAGATCTTCTTCATTGATATTATTGATGAAATAAAGAGCGCCCAAAATCCGTGCGAGGAAAAACACGGCCAACCCCAGCACTACATTCCAGGGATTGAGCAAAGCATCGAGGCCATGCCCTGCGCTGGCCCATTGACTGATGGCCGGCAAAGAGGCTTCCGCCACATGGCTCTTATCGATATAGAAAGCCGAACCGGTGAAGAAGGTAGCCACGGCACCCCCAAGAGCACCGGACCGATGATACCGTTCAGGACCAAAAACACACGGTAAGTCGTCCTACCCAACAAATTGCCGGCCTTGGACTGAAACTCATAGCTGACGGCCTGCAACACGAAACTGAACAGGATGATCATCCACAACCAATAGGCTCCGCCGAAGCTGGTGCTGTAAAACAAAGGAAACGATGCGAAGAAAGCCCCGCCGAACGTGACGAGCGTCGTAAACGTAAACTCGCATTTGCGTCCCGTGGAATTCATCATCATCTTTTGCTGTTCCTCCGTCTTGCCCAAACAGAACAGCATGGAGTCCCCCCCCTGAACAAAAAGCAGAAATACCAGAAACGCGCCTAAGATGGAAACGACAAACCACCAATATTGTTGAAGAAAAACATAAGTATCCATAAGACTTCTACGTATTAAATTTCTTTTAACGGCATGATTTCATACTCTCTCATTTCAATCTATCCTCCGGCCCTCGCTGGATCGCTTTCAACATGATGCCCACCTCGGCTATCAACAGTATGGTGAAAAGATCCAAAAAGATGAAGAAAGTAACCTGTACCGAACCGACTTCAAGTTTTGAAACGGCCGCACTCGTAGGCAACATATCCTGGATCGCCCACGGCTGACGCCCGCATTCGGCCACGGCCCAACCGGCTTGTCCTGCGATATATCCCAACGGAATGGTCCACATGGCCACCCAATGGAACCATCTGATTTGCGAGAGCTCTCTCTTGTACAGCAAGAACAGCACCACAATGAAAAAGAGGAGGAAATAACCGCCCAGAATCACCATGACACGGAACATGTAAAAAGTTAACGGTACGTTCGGCACCAAATCATTCGGATTTTTAATGTAACCGTAACCGAAATAATCCACATTCTCATTCAACACCTGGGCCGCCTGCACGGCAGCGTCTCCGTCGCCGGCCTGTTTAGCCGTACGATAGGCGGCAAAAGCGGCGATGGCCTTCTTGCCACGCGCGATTTTCTCCTGCGCCGAAAGAGCCTTCGTCCCGTCACGCTGTACATATCCGCCCTCCAACTGATCGCAAATGCCCGGCACGAAAGCATTTGCCTCACGCTCGGCCAACAGGGACAGCAAATGCGGAATCTCTACACGAAAACGGAAAGGTACGATACCGTCATCGGGCGTCTTCTTGTCCGGATTCAAAATGCCGAAAGCCACAAGACCCGCTCCGTTTTCACCTTTATAAGAACCTTCCATCGCCGCCAACTTCATCGGCTGCTTTTGGGCCACCTGATAAGCGGAACCGTCGCCGGTCCATGCCACCAATACGGCCGACACCAAACCGACCCAGGCGGCTACCTTGATGCTGGCCAAGGCAAACTTCCGTTCACGTCCTTTCCGCAAGAACCAGCAACTGACTCCTATCACGAAGATGGCTCCCAAGACCTAACCGGAAAGCACACTGTGATAAAACTTATTCACAGCCACCGGTGAATTGGCCACAGCCATGAAGTCCACCATCTCATTACGCACCGTATCGGGATTGAACTCCATGCCCACGGGAGACTGCATCCACCCCTTGCCCACCAAAATCCACCAGGCCGAAAGCGAGGCCCCCACACCCCTAAGCCAAGACGAAGCCAGATGGAACCG
>JAJPYK010000123.1 GCA_021205005.1 Paraprevotella sp.
CCCTCATGCTGAGACCGGCATGGGATAAGCAGATTCTCTTGCAGTCCCCTTTTCCTTTATTACAAAAGGTACGCGCACGCGAAAGCCGATACGACCGCAAGTAAAAGAAAACGCCCGACAGATTTGGTCAGTCCGGAGAAAAAGTGTAATTTTGCACCGCTTTTCGGCATTATTTAATGATGCACGCATCGTGTGATGGCGAATTAAGCATCAATCACTTAATTTAGAGTAACACAAAAAATTATCGCAATGAAAGAATTTAGTGTAAAAGGTACGGCAAGAACCGCATTCGGTAAAAAGGCCGCACGCGAACTCCGTAAAACCAACGCAGTGCCCTGTAACCTGTACGGAGAGGCTAAAAATGAAAACGGTTCGCCGATAGCCCTGCCGTTCACAGTAACCAACGACCAACTGCGCAACCTGATCTATTCACCCGACATCTACGCAGTAAACCTCGACATCGACGGCAAGACCAGCAAGGCAATCCTGAAGGAAATCCAGTTCCATCCCGTAAAGGATAATGTGCTCCACGTGGATTTCTACGAGATTACGGATAAGAAACCCATCGTAATGGAAGTTCCTATCAAGCTGAACGGTTTGGCAGAAGGTGTAAAAGCCGGTGGTCGTTTGGCCGCTTCCGTGCGCAAACTTAAAGTGAAAGCCCTCTATACCGACATTCCCGAACGCTTGAACATCGACGTGACCAACTTGGGGCTGGGCCAGACCATCAAGGTGGGCGAACTTCATTTCGAGGGTCTGGAACTGATCACCAGCAAAGAAGTTGTGGTATGTCAGGTGAAGATGACCCGTAGCGCCAAGTCGGCGGCCGCAGCTGAATAATAAAATACGTACGCACGAATGAAATATTTAATTGTAGGTCTGGGCAACATCGGCAGTGAATACGACGGAACCCGCCACAATGTAGGTTTTAGAGTATTGGACGCCTTAGCCAAGGCGTCCAATCTTGTTTTTGAGGACAAACGCTACGGAGCCGTAACCACCCTCTCGCTGAAAGGACAACAACTCATCCTGCTGAAACCCTCCACTTATATGAATCTGAGCGGCAATGCCGTACGCTATTGGATGAACAAAGAGAATGTTCCTCTCGAACGGCTTTTGGTAGTGGTGGACGATTTGTCGTTGCCTTTCGGAGCCCTGCGCATGAAACCGAGTGGAAGCGACGGAGGGCACAACGGCCTGAAGAATATCGCCTCCGTTCTGGGCACACAAGGGTATACCCGGCTGCGTTTCGGCATTGGAAACGAATATCCACGGGGCGGACAGATCGATTTCGTCTTGGGGCAATTCGGAGAAGAGGACCTGAAAACCATGGACGAGCGAGTGCAAATCGCCTGCGAGATGATTAAAAGTTTCTGTCTGGCCGGCATACAAATCACCATGAACCAGTTTAACAATAAATAAAAGAAAATGAACGAAGCGAGAATAGATAAATGGCTGTGGGCGGCCCGTATCTTCAAAACCAGTTCGATGGCGGCCGCCGCCTGCAAGAAAGGACAAGTGTCCATGCAGGGAATGCAACTGAAACCTTCGCGCACAATCAAGGCGGGCGATGTGGTGGAGGTGCGCAAACCTCCTATCACTTATTCGTTCAAGATCAAACAGACCATAGAAAAGCGTGTCGGCGCCAAACTGCTCCCGGAAGTGCTGGAAAACGTCACGCCTCCCGAACAATATGAATTGTTGGAGATGAACCGGCTGAGCGGATTCGTCAACCGTGCCCGCGGTACGGGACGCCCCACGAAGAAAGACCGGCGGGATTTGGACGAATTCCAAACGCCCGAATATATGGACGACCTCCTGTTCGACTTCGATATGGAAGACGGCGAGGAGGACGACGGAGAAGATTAAGAGGTCTGGCCCGGCAATCCGGCCAGGGCTTCTTTTTCTCCTACGAGCCAGACAATATCGCCCGAGGCGAACACACGGTCGGTGTCCGGCTTCTCCAAAGCACCTTCAGGCGTCTCAAAACCCACGATCATACAGTGGTATTGTTCACGTATACCGCTGTTTCTTAACTTTTTACCTACAAGCCCCGAATCAGCCGTAATCATAAATTGCCGAAGCTGCATCTCGCGGTCCGCACGTTCGGCATCTACCACCACCGTATTGCCAAGATCGACAGAAAAACGGCCGATTTGTTCGTCCGTCCCAATCACTTGCAGGTGGTCGCCGGGATAAATACGATCATTTCCGTTCGGGATGTTGATGTGGTGCGTACCGCGTATGATAGAAGCCACATGTACCTCATAACGTTGCCCGAAATTCAGATCGCCCAGCAAACGCCCTCCCCAAATGGAGTCTTCGGGCACTTCAAAATCGGCCAAATGCAATTCCTTCGACAACAGACGCCTCACATAAGCGGAATGGGCCGCACCCTCCCCCTTCGACAAGGCGTCGCGGCTATGCAGGTTGTCCATAAAGACTTTCTCCATTCGGATGGAATTGAGACGCAAAGGGCGCGAAAGCAAGATCCCCCCCAAAACCAACAAGACCAAAAGCAACAGGACCGGATCGGCAAACGGAACCAAGAAGCGGATGATATAAAAAATAAACATACAGATCAGCACTACGCGCACGATGAGGGTAAAGATCAAGGGCAAACGATTGTAACGGCTCTCTTTCCACAAGGTGATAAACAACGGAGAATGATTCCCGCGCGCCATGATACCCCGTAAAAAAGGAGCGATAAAAATCAGCGTGACTACACCGCATACCTCATTCGCCCACCAATGGGGCAGCATGTTCCGCAAGAAAGGCAGGAAGAAACGGAATGACAATGCGATCACCGCCACGGAAAGAATGGTGAAAACAACCAGATGTTTCGCCATGCCGGAGATTAGTTTATTCCAATTCCCCGAGTGATTCACCACCGAACGTCCCGGCGTATAACGTTCCAACCAGGCCACCCAGCCGTGAGGCAACAGCCTGCACAGGCCCGCATAAGCCGGATCGGCAGCCTTCAGCATATAGGGCGTAGTAAATGTGGTGACGACCGAAACAGCCACAACAATGGGATAAAGGTAATTGCTGGTCACGCCGAGCGACGTCCCCATCGTGGCAATGATAAACGCAAACTCCCCGATCTGAGACATACTGAAACCGCATTTCATCGCATCTTTCAACTGCTGTCCGGCCAACACGAAGCCGAACGTACCGAATATGGCTTGCCCCACGATGATCGTTAAAGTCAGGATGACAATCGGCCAAGCATATTCAACGAGCACATGAGGATCCACAAGCATGCCCACCGATACGAAAAAGATGGCTCCGAACAGGTCTTTTACGGGAGCCACCAACTTCTCGATGCGTTCGGCCTCCACCGTTTCCGCAAGAATGGAACCTACGACAAAGGCTCCGAACGCCGCACTGAAACCGGATTTTACCGCCACCACTGCCATGATGAAACACAGGGCCAAAGAGATTATCAGCAACGTCTCGCTATTCAGAAATTTGCTGTTTCTCCGGAATATAATAGGAATAAGATACAACCCCCCCACGAACCAAAGTATGAGAAAAAAGCCTAAACGCAGCAGAACTCCCACCATTTCCGAACCTTCGATGTTGTGACTTACCGCCAATGTGGAAAGCATCACAATCAGCACAATGGCCAATATGTCTTCCAGAATCAGCACACTGAGCACGATACCGGCAAACTTCTTTTGCAAAATACCTAGATCCTGGAATGCTTTATATATAATGGTAGTGGACGACATGGCCAGCATACCGCCGAGGTATATGCCGTCCATGCTCTTCAATCCGAACCAGTGACCGACGGCTGTACCCAGGAACATCATGCAGAAGATAATGGTCAGCGCGGCAATCACCGGGGCCGCCCCCATCTTGAGTATCTTCTTGAAGCTGAACTCCAGCCCTAATGTGAACAATAAAATGATTACGCCGATCTGCGCCCATAAGTCTATACTGTTCACATCGCGCACCGAGGGAAAATACTTAAAGTGGGAACTGGCTATGAATCCTGCCACAATATACCCCAACACCACAGGTTGTTTCAACCATTTAAACAGCAGGGACACTACGGCAGCTACCAATAGAATCAACGCCAAATCTTGTATTAAAGCCGGTATCTGGTTCATCCTTCTTATCTTAAAGCCGTAAGTTCTGCGATTTTCACCACTGTCATCATTGCTTTTTCCATGCTTTGTATCGGTACGAACTCATTCCGTCCGTGGAAATTCAGTCCGCCGGCAAAGATGTTCGGGCAAGGCAGTCCTTTAAAGGAAAGCTGTGCCCCGTCGGTACCTCCCCGGATGGCCTTGACCTGACAACGGGCGCCGGCCGCTTCGATAGCCTTCATGGCCACATCGATGATATGCATCATAGGCTCCACCTTTTCGCGCATATTATAATATTGATCATGCACCTCCACCGTAACCATGTCCTTGCCGTATTCCGCATTTATATCGGCCGCAAGCTGTTGCACGTGACTTTTCCGTGCTTCAAACCTACTCCGGTCATGGTCACGTATGATGTAAGACAGTACGGTCTCCTCCACCGTACCCTTCATACCCGTCAGATGATAAAAGCCTTCATACCCTTCTGTCGTTTCGGGCGTCTCATCCGCCGGCATCCTTCGGATAAATTCGGCAGCCAGCAACATGGAATTCACCATCTTTCCCTTGGCATATCCCGGATGCACATTCAGTCCTTTAACCATAACCTTTGCGGATGCGGCGTTGAAATTCTCGAATTCCAATTTGCTCACTTCGCCGCCGTCCATCGTGTAAGCCCATTGACAACCGAATTTCTTCACATCGAAAAGATGGGCGCCCATCCCGATTTCCTCATCGGGATTGA
>JAJPYK010000231.1:0-1047 GCA_021205005.1 Paraprevotella sp.
AATCAAAGATAAGACTCTTTCTGTAGAAAAGAAAATTTTTCTCCGCAGATTGAGAAAAAAATCTCCGCAGATTGAAAAATCGTTTGGCGCAGAAAAAATTTCCTTGCGGAATGACTGTTTTTGCGTGATAGTTGCGGCCGGAAGGAAAAACTGTTTTAGGATCGTGCACAATGGCGTAAAATAACCGGTTCCATATTTTCTGATTCGAAAGGATGTTTGTATATTTGACCTCCGGAAGAAGAGGCTGATGACCGTTTAGAGAGATTCCATTACACAGCTAAGATAGAATAAAAAAAACATGAGAAAGAATTTTGGAGTAAAAACGTGGACTTATCCACAGCCCGTATTCATCGTGGGTACGTATGATGAATAGGGAGTTCCCGATGCGATGAATACCGCATGGGGCGGGCTCGACAACGACGGGCAGATCAATCTCTGTCTGAGTGCGGACCACAAGACCCTTAAGAACCTGCTCAAGTCTAAGGCTTTTACGGTGAGCATGGCTACGGAAGACCAGATCGTCGCTTGCGATTACGTGGGGCTTGTTTCGGGGAATAAAGAGCCTGATAAATTTGCCAAGGCCGGTTTCCACTCTACGAAATCGGAGTTTGTCAATGCTCCGTTGATCGACGAATAGCCCATGGCATTGGAGTGTGAACTGGTGTCGTACGACTCGGACACTTGTCATCTTGTAGGACGGATAGTCAACGTATCGGCAGAAGAACAGATCCTGAATGAAAAGGGAAGAATAGATCCGGCCTTGTTGCGTCCCCTTATTTTCGATCCGGTGAACAACGAGTATCTGACGGTGGGCCGGAAAGCCGGAGAGGCTTTCAAGTCGCTTCTGCCGCAATAGGCGTATTTTGTGATAGAGAAAGATTTGTTGAATTCCCCGGTTTACCTTACGATAAACCAAGGATTCCGCAAATTTTCTTTATTGTAGCGCAGAAGCGTCTTTTCGTCCGTGTGGTAAATGTTTTTTCCCGCAGCGCGTACAATGGCGTGCCCCGCAGCGGTGTCCCATTCCATCGTAGGTGCGAATCGGGG
>JAJPYK010000231.1:1057-4789 GCA_021205005.1 Paraprevotella sp.
GATAAATGTCGGCTGTACCTTCGGCTACGCGACAGATTTTGAGTGAGCTTCCGCACGTGATGAGGCTGACGTGTCCGTATTCATGTTCCAACTGTTGGATATAATTCTCTGTTTCAGGAGAAAGGTGGGAGCGTGAGGCCACTACTACGAATCCCTTGGTGTCGGCCTGTTCCAATGGCAAACGGTCGGCCTGTTCCATCAGGTCGTCGGGAGACAGTCCGGCGGAACGGGCATCTATATTCGTGATTCGGTATGCTCCGATGCTGTCTTCCGAGAAATAAAGCGTGCGGGATGCCGGCACGTAGATGACCCCCAATACAGGCGTTCCGTTTTCCACCAATGCGATATTTACCGTAAATTCTCCGTTGCGCTTGATGAACTCTTTCGTACCGTCCAATGGATCCACGATCCATAACGTTTTCCATTCCTTTCGGGTGTTGTAGTCCGTCAGTTTGCCTTCCTCGCTCAATCTGGGGATGTCGGTGGGTTCGAGCACCGTCATGATGCGGGCATGCGCCTGTTTGTCGGCAATGGTCAAAGGAGATTCATCGGCTTTCCGCTCGATGGCAAAGTCCGCTTTCGGGTCATTATAGATTCTCAAGATGTCTTTCCCGGCCAGAAGGGAAGCCCTGATGGCACAGGATAATAGCTCATTCTGCATAGTGTTGTCAAAAGTAACTGAGACAAAGGTAGGCATTTTTTTTCAGATATCCGGCCCTTTTCTTTCAGAATGTCTGTGCAAAATTTTGCGGAGAAAGGCGAGGGGCGGTATTGAAGTCGGATGCTCCTACCATTCTTTCCAATATACGGGACTGAAAAGAATCAACACGTTGAAAAGTTCCAGACGACCGATGAACATGAGCATGGAGACGATCCATTTGCATACCTCAGGCATGCTGCTCATGGTATAATTGGGTCCGTAGATGCCGAATCCCAATCCTACGTTGCCCAAACAGGAAAAAGAAGACGTGAAGGCCTCGAGGAAGTTTATGCCGAAGAAGGTGAGCAGGGTACAGCCCGCGAATCCGCACAACAGATAGAAGAGGGTGAATGTGGATACGGTCTTCAATAGCGACGGCGGAATGACATGCTCGTTGATCCGGATGGGCAGTACGGCATGGGAATGGATGAGTTGCTTGAGCTCATTTTTGAAGGCATGAAACATGAGCATGATGCGCATGTTCTTGATGCCTCCGGCCGTGGAACCCGTACAACCTCCGGCTATCATGGCGAAGATCAACAGCATCCATGTGAACTGCGGCCAAAGGGTATAGTCGTCGGTGGCCAGTCCGCATGAGGTATGTATGGTCGATACCTGGAACAGAGCTTTGCGGAAAGCCTTTTCGACAGGATAATTGAGTTGGAAATGGAGCGACAGGGTGATGATGAATGTGATGATCAATACCGAGCCGATAAACCAACGTGTTTCTCCGTCTTTGAACAGGCGACTGAATTTACCCTTTAGGCAGACTACCAACATGGAGAAGTTAAGACTGGCAAAGATCATGAAAACAGAGGTGACGTATTCTACGAAAGGCGAGTTCCAATAGGCTATGCTGGCCTGCTTGGTTGAATAACCGCCCGTACCCATGATGCTGAATGCGTGGCAGATACCGTCGAACACGTCTACGCCGCCGATGTATAGCAGGATGACCAAGACGGTGGTGAGGAGGATGTATACGGTCCAGAGTAATTGAGTGGTCATACTGATTTTGGGGTGGAGTTTGTCGTGGGTCACGCCGGTGGCTTCTGCACTGAACAATTGCAGGCTTCCTCCTCCGAATACGGGAAGCAGGGCTATGGTGAAGCAGACGATTCCTAAGCCTCCCACCCATTGGGTCAAGGCACGCCAGAACAGCATGCCTTTAGGCATTGTGTCGAGATGGTCTATCACGGTGAAGCCTGTGGTGGTGAATCCGGACATGGTCTCCATGAATGCGCCTCCCAAGGTGGATATTTCGCCGCTCATGTAGAACGGCAGCATGCCCAACAGGCTGAACATAAGCCAGGTGAACGTGACGACGCAATAACCGTCGCGTCGGGTTATCCACGTGTTGGTTCCTTTTCCATAAGCCATCAGTCCTCCGCCGATAATCAGGTTGATGCCCGTGGCATAAAGAAAATAAATGTAGCTGTCCTCGTGATAAAGTAAGGATACTCCCATGCAAATGAGCAGCATACCGCCTTCCACCCAAAGTAAGATGCCAATGACGTAAGCGATGAGTTTGGCATTGACAATATCGTAGAAAGGCACTCGTTTGGCTATTTCTTTTTCCTTGAAATGATGTTCCATTTTGTGATTTCTTTTTATTCGATGGCAGAATGAATCTGCGGCGAGCACATGAGTTCCATATCGATCACGTCTAAATATCGTCCGAATTTCATGCCTACTTCTTTGAATAGCGACACTTTTTTGAATCCGAGGCCGCTGTGCAGGGCCAGGCTGGCTGTATTCTCGCCCGTAATACAAGCGATGAGTGTATGGCAATCGCCTTTCCGACAGGCTTCGATCAATTGTTCCATCAGTCGTTTTCCTATGCCTTGGTGGGCAAAACGGGGAGCTACGTAAACCGTAGTTTCCCAAGTGTGACGGTAGGCGGCCCGTTCTTTCCAGCGGTGTGCGTAGGCATATCCGATGACTTGTCCCTCCGCCTCGTAGACCAGATAGGGATAGCATGCGGAGATCTCGGAGATGCGTTTGCCCATTTCTTCGGAGGATATGGCCGCTATTTCGAATGTAGCCACGCTATGAAGGATGTAGTCATTGTAGATGTTTGCAATGTCTTTAGCGTCTTTGGGTTCCACAGATCTGATCATGGTGACTTTTCATTTTATTGCAAAAATACGAAAAACACACGTTATCTATGGTCTTCTTTCTGTTTTTTCCGCTTATAAGGCGGAGAAAATCCGGTAGGGGATAGGCTGGTCGGAAGGAAATAGAAAAATCACGCCGGACTGTCGCGTGGATGTCCGGCGTGATGGGGGTGGTTAAAGGCTTTCGGTTGAGGTCAAACCTCAGGTATGCTGTTGAGCAAATCGACTTTACCTTCGTTGATGAGTTTCAGAATGAGTTCGCCGAATAACGTGTTTTGCCAGGCAAACCACGGGCGAGTGAAGTCATTGGGATTGTTGACGTTGAACGATTCATGTACGAATCCGGTGCCGGCATCGGTATTCATCACCATTTGTATGCACGATTTGATTTCCTGATCGTCTTGGCTGGTGAGGGCTTTCATCATGAGGCTCATCGGCCAGGCCATGTCCTACCCTACGTCCTGACCGCCGAAGCCTTCTCCTCCTGTGCCTTTGAAGAAGTAGGGATTGTATTCACTCCATACGAACCGTCGGGTGTTTTGATAGATCGGGTCGTTAACGTCAATGTCGCACAAATAGGGGAGTGACAGAAGACTGGGCGCATTGGCGTCGTCCATGAGCATGCGGTTACCGAAGCCGTCTATTTCGTAAGCATAGATGGTGCCGAACTGGGGATGGTCGTAGGTGGCGTATGTGTTTAATGCGGTTTCCACCTCATTGGCCAGATCGGTGCATTGTCGGGCCAACGGAGTATTGTGATTTACCCGGGTGAGAATTTCGGACGCTTTGCGCAATACGGATACGGCAAAAAAGTTTGAGGGAATAAGGTATTGGAAAGTCGTGGCGTCGTCTGACGGGCGGAAAGAAGATACGATCAGTCCGCAGGGCTTTACCGGAGCTCCCCATCCTCCGTTGTTC
>JAJPYK010000167.1 GCA_021205005.1 Paraprevotella sp.
GTGCGGCATAGCAGTCGTAATCGAACCGATAGCTTGTGGTCGGCTTTAGCCCTAACAGACGGTGGTAACCTTTCATGTCATTCTCGATGCCAAGATAATGGAAACCGTAGAGTGGGGCATATTCCTCGACGAACTTCACCAAGTCCAGTAGTTTTTCCTGATGGTACCTCTCGAAGTTGTGGTTCACCAAGATGATGCAAAGGTCAGGAAAGCCGTTGACGCCGTTGCTGTATTTCCACAGACGGAAATACAGCTTCACGTCCTTTTCACGGATGTCAATGCAACAACCATTACAGGTCGGATTCACATACACGCTGTTACGATACCCGAACTTCTCACAAATGTAGAGTTCAATGTCTTTCACAAAATTCTTGTCAATCATAATGTTGAAATTTAAAGCGTGAATAAAAAGATTTGTTATAATCGGAAGCCGCGTTTGCGTTTGGCTTTCTTTCTCCGTTTCAGTTCCGCTTCAAATGCAGCCTCGTCTGATGTGTTGGATGTCGGGGGCGGCATGAACAGTCCTAATCCCGAAGAATGTGATTCTTCAAAATCGGATGCCCGTTCTTGTGGGGAAGGCGGTCGTATGGCATTATCCCTGACCGTTTCCCGATATGAACAGGACGGAGTATAAGCGTTCCTTTCCAACTGGCGGTCAATGGCCAGATAACTGAACTCCCGACTGATTTTTGAGCCTGAAAAAGTGTACTTTCCATACCCGAACTTTACCCCTTGAATGTCCCGTGTGGTACGGCTGACCTTGAACTTCATGTCGATGTCATATTCGGCAAGCGCATCTTTCAGTTCGTTCCAGCTTATGGCATTCTGCACTTCCGCTTTCAAAGCCTTATAGATACGGTGCTTTGCTCTGTCGTACGGGCGTAACCGTTCTTCGTTCACGTGGTCTTTGCCTTGGGCAAAGTGTAGGCGGTATTTTGCCGTCAGCATCTTACAGACCTTTTCGTTGCGATAGCGGTCGTTCTTGTCACTGATGGTTTTGCCATCATTGTCCACCCGGTTAAACACGATGTGGCAATGCGCATGCCTGCGGTCTGTGTGACGGGCTATGATGTATTGCGTGTTCTGGATACCCATCCGTTCCATGTACTCATGAGCGATTTTTCAGCATGAGCGCATCATCGTTTCTTAGTCGCAGACTATCTTCCGGGGAGAAACTGAGCGAAGTGGGTCCGACAATGTTTTTTACCTTGGCATTCAGCAAGGATTGTAATTCAAACTGCTCTGCCATCTGTTCCGGGGAACCTTCCACTCCTATGGCTTCCAGAAGTCTTGCTTTTTCTTCTTTCAACACATACTGCACGCATACGCCGAAGGAAGTTCCTTTTGTCAGTTTACCTATCATCTTTCAGTTGTTTGATGAGTTTTGAAATATGGTTCGCTATCTCTTGGCAGCGGTCAGCCACGGCAAAGAATCTGTAGGTGTTTGCCTGTTTAGCCAATTGGTTCAGGTTAGTGCTTTCGCCAATCAACTGACGGATGATATGCAAGTGGTCACAGGTGATACGTTCTCGTACCGACCCATGTTCAATGAGTGAACGTATGACTTCGCTTTTGCTCCGTTTGCTGCGTCTGCTTAATGCTCCTAACCACGCCAACTGGTCATCGGTCAGGCGTAATGTAATCGTATTTTTCTTGTTCATTTTTCGTTGCTTTTTAATTGTTACAGTTGTGACCATCGGGAGTTGCCCCACCGGACTTTGGGGTAGGCAAGTTGTCGGGAAATGTAATACACCGGCATAAACTTGCTTACCCTAAAAAGTTCCGGTATCCTTGTCCTTCGGCCACTGTCTGATAAAGGGATTTCGGTATGCCCAAAACCTGTTTTCCCCATTGGAAAGGCTACGCATTTACCAGTTCCAATCCGAGTTCTTCCATCAGCAATTTCAGGTTCGGATTCTTGCGAATCATGGCCTGAAGGATGGCTTCGTCCGGTTTGATTTTTAATAGATAATCGGCAATGTCGTACCCTTCTTTCCGCTCTTCGGGCGGCGCATTGGCTTCCAGATAATCGAATAGTTGTACATCTATTCCGATACTTTTCATCACTCCGATTTTGCCCCGCCAGTATTCAGTGTCTCCCAAATCGGGGAAGAGGACAACGCTTTTTCCTGCCAGTACGGAAAGACTGTTCTCATAGAAACAACCGTTCTTTCCACCTGAGGCAAGCCACAAATATTGCGGCAGGTAATAGGAGGCGATAAGAGCTGTCTTTTCACTTTCGACCAGTGCGACCGGACGGATTTTGTCTGTTGCTAACAGGTGCTCGCCAAAGAAACATTGCTTCAGGTTGAAATCAGGTTTATGGAGTAGGGAGTGTGCCCAAGTTATGTGGTTGTGTGGCTCTTTTACTCTCTTCCCTGTATTCAGTTTGTAAAGCATTATCTTACCTGTACGAACTGGGTTGTTGTGGTCAATTTGCCAAAACACAGTAGCTCCTTCCCCGTGTTTGGAAGAACCGACATGATACTTTTTCATAAGACTCATGGCGGATGATTCTCTAAATTGGGATGTCAGAAACTGATACAGTTTGTTCATTTCATAACATTTCAAAGAACGCTTGACTATTTTTTCGTCGATGAAAGAAGTAGGAGTTGTCTTTATCTCACTCGGCTTCGGCAGAATTGACGAATAACTTTTTTCAAGTAACTTTTGTTTCGTGTCAGGCGCTTCTTCAAAATAGTTCCGCGGCGTGAAATGATAACCACACTTTTGTTCATGGTCGCACCGTCCTACGTGATCAGGAAAAGAGATCCGTTTTTCCGTATCGATATATCGTGAGAAACATCTCTTGCGCTGGCAGGCAGGACACGTATGTCTGGTGGCAATGCCTTTGTAAGGCTCCAATATGAATATATGTGTCGTCATTGTTTTCTATTTTTATATGTGGCGTTATTGTCACTATTGTCGTTTTGAGGATTGAAAGTGTCAAAAGCGACAAAAACGTCACGGGTTGATCTTTGAATATTCTCCATGTTTCTCTTTGCGGAACAAGATGCCGATGTTGTCGTTCAGGAACCGTTGCAGAGTACGTTCCTTCATGCCATTCTGTTCTGCAATATGTGTCGCCTGTGCCGTGGTGAACGTACAGGGACGCCGGCCGACAATGGTTTGTTGTTGGCTATTCAATGCCACTTCGCTGATGATGCGTTGTACGCTCAAAGCAGATTCTTTGAAATACTCTGTCAGCCGTATGGCACGTTCCACAGTTAGCAAGTCTATATAGGTCTTATCGCATTCACCACAAGTCCACCGTGTCAGTTGAATAATCAAACAGAAACGGATGATGTATATTTCCAGCTTGCAATAAATGCTGACAATCGAATCATTCCCTTCACGGTCGCATAATTCTGAGAAACGATGCAGCCATTCATACAGCCGTTTCCTTGCCTTTTCATCAAAGTGCAGGATTACGGTTCAACTTCTCCCTTGTCATTGTAATTGCATTCTAAGTGAATAAATTTGTCGATGATGGTGTGCCATTCCTGTTCAATATCGGCAGGCAGTTCCTTATCATTCCAACGGGCTTTCTGTTGGAGATTGGGCATCACGAAAAGAATACGGTCAATGAATCCGTTGCTTGAACGCTCTCCTTTTGCCAATTCTCCTAAAATATTCTTCTGAATCGTACCAATAACCGATATGTACGGACGCTTGATGAAGATGGAACTCTTTGCACTCTTACGGTCGGAGATGGTTGTCTTTGCACTGAAAACCGAAAGCCAGAACTGTTCTTCCGAACCGTTGTTGTATCGGTTAAAGTTCTTGAACCATGCAGACAACTCGTCCGCCTACAGGCAGAGTCCACGCTTGTTCTGTGCGTGGATAAGACTCAATCCTTCGGGTGTAACGTCCGATACAAGGAAACGCCTGCGGATGGGTTCCAACGGAAATTGTTCGTATCCGCACTCTGTCCGTTTTTTCCGGCTCATGGCCATCTGCCGTTCATATTCGGCATATGCTTTTTCATATTCCTGATTCTGTTGGTAATCGAAATCGAGAAATGGCTTCATGGCGAAGCTGAGCGGGTGACTTTTATTCACTCCCGGTCTGCCTATCAGTGCCATGTAGAGGATAGGACTTTCTTGCCATCCTTGTTTGATTTGAACAAGAAGCGTGTTCCCGATTCCTACGGCGATGGCCGTAAGAATGGAGGCGGCAATATAGTCCGTAGGATAACTATGGCATTCATGCACCTCTCGGATGATGCGCTGAATGCGGCTCGGAAATATACTGACAGGAAATTTGGAGCCTGTCAGCTTCATGCTCATGTCAATGGCCTTGTCTACTATCAACATTGGGTCAATCGTTTTCTTTTCCATTGTCAGAAAAATTAGAAGTTTGTACGTTGCTTGGGCTTGCGGCGTATTCCACTTTGCATATTGGCCAAAATTTCGTCGTAATTCTGTTCTGAAGTTTTCTTCCGTCCGTTTTCAACCCATGCCAAGAGTTCATCCTCGTAGAAGTAGAGTTTCTTACCTTTCTTGTAAGCTGGCAATATGCCTTTCCGTACCAATGTATAAATCGTGGCTTTTGCCTTATGGATAATACGGCAGGCATCCTCGATTTCAATCAATACTCGTTTTTCGGATGATGGAGGTTTCAGTTCCGACACCTTCTTTTTCAATTCAATGACCTGTTCGGTCAGATAACCTACCGCTTCGGGCAGCTTATCAAAGGTGATTGTTTTCTCATTTTGCATCATATTACGTTGGAAATTTAGCTGGCTCCTAACAACCAAAAGAGAGGAAGAACGATCTATTTCCA
>JAJPYK010000219.1 GCA_021205005.1 Paraprevotella sp.
GTGTTGCGCTATGACGGGGCAAGTTCTGTCCATCCGAATTATAAGTGGCTTTTTACTCCGGCAGTAAATCTGGATTGGAGTTTGAAACATTCTTTTTTGAATCATGTCGATTGGATTTCTGATTTGTCTCTATATGGGTCGTGGGGAAGAATCGGGCGTTATCTTCCGTCAGATCGTTACGGGGTAGGTCCGCAATCTACGTCTGAGAATATCGGATGGAGCGGTTCTTGGATTTCCGGTTCTTATAACCAATATGCAACGACTACTCGTCCTTATTCATTCGGCTGGGTCGGATTCGGCATCGAATGGCCTTATTCAGATAAGGCTGAATTAGGCCTTCGTTCCAAGTGGTTGCAGGGTCGATTATCGATGGACTTCTCTTTTTATTCCAATCGCGATAAGAACTTGTTGGTCAAATTACCCGTTGCTCATGAATTCGGATATGGAGGACAATATAAACAAGGTATGGAGATCACGAATCGAGGTGTGGAGTTGTCTTTGGCCGGAATCTTGGTGAATCAGCCGAACAACGGTTGGCAATGGTCACTCGGTGTCAATCTCGCCCTGAATCATAATGAATTGTCTGCATTACCGGATGGCCTCCAGCAAGCAGAAGTGGAAGGGCGTTTTCTGAAAGTCGGCGAAGCTGTGGATCGCTTTTATCTTTTGCAGAACAACGGGATTTACCGTTCCGATGAGGAAGTCCCGGTAAAAGATGGTCATAAGATGACGGTCAACGGGACGGAACTGAAGGCCGGTGATCCGAAATGGGTTGACCAGAATTGAGACAATAAGATTACGGATGAAGATAAGGTATTGGCAGGTCATTCTTTACCTAAATATACAGGCGGATTCTCCACCCAACTGAAATATAAGAATTTCGATTTAAGTGCTTCTTTCTTTTTTGCCGCCGGACATTCCGCCATGAATTACAGAGCTTATCAACAATATGATTTTACGACGCTTGATAGGGGAGACTATTTAGCTGGAGTGAAAGAAATCTTTTTCTGGCAGAGCGGGAATGTACCGATGGATTATCCGCGCTATAATGCTTTGAGCGGAGTGCACCCTTATCGAGAAGACCAGGATTTATATTTGGAAAAGCTTTCGTACCTGAAACTGCGGTCGATCACTTTGGGATATACGATACCCATGCCTAAACATAAGGTGTACGTATATGTTTCCGGGAACAACCTGTTTACGGTGAGCCATTTTAGCGGCGATGATCCCGAATTAGTGGATTTCGACGGTTATTACCGTGGATATGGAATGGGCATACCTCGTTCGGTCACGATGGGAGTTCGTTGTAGTTTTTAATCTTTCAAGGAGAAACAGATGAAAAAGGTAGTTTTATATTTAAGAGATTGGGGACGTGTGATCTGTATGGTCCTGACAGTTTGCGGAATGTGCTCTTGCAGCGATTTCCTGGACGAAGAGTCGCATCATGCCTTGCCGGATAGCCAAAATTGGAAAACGTTGGAAGATGCGCGAGCCGGTTTGATGGGCGTGTACGGAATGATGCGTGCCGCTTTAGCAGACAATAATACCCAATGGGTTTGCGGGGACCTACGTTTGGGTGATTTTTCCGCAGAAAACAGAAGCGATCTGAATGCGGTTATACATAATGATTTAAATCGTAATGAGGCTTTAGTGGAACAGGTGGCGGACTGGAATCGTTTTTATGCCGTCGTGAATGCCGCTTCAGTTTATATGGAGCATGTAGGCGCTATCGTAGGACAAGATATGGCCTATTCGGAGCAGACTATGAAATGGGATGTGGCACAAGCTCGTGCTTTACGTGCGTTGGCGTATTTTTATATGGCCCGTATTTGGGGAAATGTGCCTTTGATCACTTCATCTTATGACAATGGCTCTTTTCCTCAGGTGCCTCGGTCGTCTGCTTCCACGGTTCTGCTTTATGCAAAGAATGAGCTGTTGACAGCAGCAGAGGCTCTTCCTTTTCAGTTCGGTAGCGATAACAATCAATACTACCGCCAGTCTCCCACTTTCTGGCAAGGTAAACTGTTGAACAAGCTTTCCGTATATGCAATTTTGGCTCATTTGTCGGCTTGGACGGGGCATTACACCGATGCGGAAACTTATGCGGCTTATGTCCTGAACAATTATACCCACCTCGGCATAAAGGAAGGAAGTCAATATATGAGTGTAGATAATATTGTTTCCGAAACCGGCTTGTTTTGCGGAAGTACGACGACTTATGCGCCTTATCGTTTGGTGGCCTTTAATTTTATTTATAAAGATAATCTGGATATGACGCAAAGCGGTCATTTGGAACAATGGACCTTATCTGAGCCTTATGTGCCGAAGCTATATCCGGATTTATATGTGACCAAAGATTCCTTAACGGTTATCTATGATGATTTTAAGGATCAACGGATGGGAATGGATACGATTACACATAAATATCAGACCACATATTTTGATATGAGTATGACAAAACCCATTTTCAAAAAAATCAATGTGATACAGGATGGTGCAGGGAAAGACGGCGATTTTGCCGTATTCGGTTCTTCCAATCGCGGTCTCAGTGTATTGTCGTTCAAGAAAGATTTTAAGAGCGACGTGAATAAATTGATAGACAATATCTTCGGGGAACGTCGTCGGGAGCTGATCGGAGAAGGGCATCGGTGGTACGATCAGATCAGAAGACAGAAATTGCGGAAGGATAATCCTATTCTTATTGATTTAATCAACAACGGCGGTATATATTGGCCCGTATCGGAGGAGGTCCTGGAACAAAACAGTTTGATTCATCAAAATCCGTATTGGGAATAAACGAGTTCGCATTACGTACTCACGTATGGTGTCGGGATGACCGGCTTTCTCGCGGTGGGCGTAGGTAAATAGATATAAATTAAAAGTACAATAAATATCATGAAACAGATACTCTTGAAGAATATGATTCTATTCGTAGCCTTGTGCGGACTAGTTTCTTGTCAGGAATATGAGACCTCGGATGTCCCTGTGGAAAGTGGAGCTACAGAGGTATACAACGGAGGATTATATGATTATTTGGCGGATAAATCAGCTCATCCGCAGGTGAGTTTCGATTAGCTTCTTATGTTGATCGATAACCTTCCCGGGTTGAAGGATTCTTTGGAACGCCCCATGCGGATGACGTTCTTTGCCATTCCGGATCCTTGCTTCGAGAAGGCTATTTATGCCTTGAATCGGTATCGCAGTTCTTATGAATTAGGAGGGAATTTGTCGTTGAAAGATTTCTTGATAGAGCCTTTTACGGTGATAGATTCGGTAATCCATCAAGTTTCGACTACGGAATTCGATACGACTGTTGTAGAGCGGCATTATGATTATCGCCAGCAATTGGATTCTATGATGTGCTCTTATGTCTTTAGCGGAGAATATACGATACAGAATGTGGAAGAGGTTGGAGGAGCAGTAGAGCCTCTTGCTTTGGCGTTCGATCACCAGATGCGCATTGAGGTCGGTCGTGGTTCCGCTTCCGGCGTGACGAATCTTGGAGCACGTTATATGCGTTTGGTAGAAACCTCGGGCTCGAAGGTTACGACACAATGGGTGAATGCCGATGTGGAAACTTCCAATTTGTCCACTTCCAACGGTTGGATACATATCCTGTCGGAAGGACATGAGTTCGGTTTTAACGGTTTTGAACAGATGTTCTATAATTATGGAAATGAAAAACAGAAAGGCGATGAATAAAATATATGGTTATATCGGTGCAGTGGTTGCAGGTTTATTGCAACTGTCTTGTGCGGAAAAGTTTTTGCCGGATAGTTTGGATGCCTTCGACAAGGATGCGGGGTTTACGACTACGCTTTATCGTCCGGTTTTGGGACGGAATAATGTGATTTCCGACAACTTCAGTCCCGGTAATTCGACACAACCGTTGACTTTTGCTATCACTCGTGTCGTGCGTAATAATGGCAGTGAAGCACCGGAGCTTACAGAGGAATTCCCGGTCAAAGTTTGGAAATCCCCTTATTTGGGCACGGAAACCTCATTGGAGAAGATCGAAGCCAAAAGGGTATATGAGAATAGG
Source organism: Paraprevotella sp. (assembly GCA_021205005.1). GTDB lineage: Bacteria > Bacteroidota > Bacteroidia > Bacteroidales > Bacteroidaceae > Paraprevotella. The sequence continues at coordinate 4,043 of JAJPYK010000219.1, forward strand.
AGTTTGTAACAAGTGCGTGAACATTCGGGAGAAGTGATTCTATGGGCGAATGCTTTATCTTCCTTTGTGAAATGCGCTCCGGACAGCGGGTATATCTTTGATATACGTGTGACGAACTCGGGCGGTTGGAAGGACTATACGGGATTTCGTTTGATGCCCTATCGCGAACGGGATTATGAACCGACGAACATGGATGAGACTACCGGCATCATAACGGAAGATTATACCCATCCTACGACGGTGACTCACATGTATAAGGAGGGAAAGGGTTCTTTATTCGGATTGATGGAACCGGAAGACATCAATGTGTTCTTCCGTCGCGACGTAGAGAATGAATCTAAGGAGAAGACGCTGACTTTCCGGTTTATGACGAAAGATTATCAGCCTATATCTCCTCGTAACTTCGCAGCTACGGATTGGGCGCACTTGGTGCATGGTTTCGATATGGAAATGACAGATGAGTACGTCAGATATAAAGTCGCTTATCCCATACCGTTGAATGACGTGCCGACGCAGTATACGAATACGGCCGGAGATATGGCTCATGTCGTATTCCGTTACGATCGTCTGATGAACGGTACGCAACGTGTGGCATCTTCTATGGCATTCGACTTCGCTATATATAAAGAAGGGCACTGGGAGATTATTTTCGTCTTTTCCGGCGGAAATCCGGAATTCAGGGACAATTATTAATGATATAATAACGTTGGAAAATGAAGAATATATA
>JAJPYK010000056.1 GCA_021205005.1 Paraprevotella sp.
TTTCTGATTATTACTTTTTCAAAGTGCTTTTTGAATTATGACACACCCTCTTTTCATTCTTGCAAACTCGGAAACCGGGTTTATTTCAATGCGGCCAAAGCGGCTTCATAATTAGGTTCTTCCGTGATTTCAGGAACCAATTGCGTATAAACCACTTTTCCTTCGGCGTCGACCACAATCACGGCACGGGTGGTCAAACCGGCCAACGGGCCGTCGGCAATGACCAAACCGTAGTTCTCGGCAAAATCTTTGCTGCGGAACAGCGATACAGGACGCACGTTCTTTATTCCCTCTGCCGTACAGAAACGACCTTGAGCGAAAGGAAGATCCATGGATACGGCCAAGACTTGCACATGATCCAGACTGGCAGCCTCGACGTTGAATTTACGCACGGATGCGGCGCAAACAGGGGTTTCCAGACTGGGGACTATGTTCAGCACCACACGCTGTCCCTTGAGGCTGCTCAGGGTTACTTCACTCAAATCACCGGCTACGGCCGTAAAATCGGGAGCCATGCTGCCCACTGCGGGCATCTTCCCATTGGTATGTACTTCTGTACCTTGAAATGTCACGGTTTCAAAATGTTTCATTTTCGTTCTTGTTATTGAATGTTCCGGCGGTGCAACAGGCATACGCCGGATAGTCCTCAGACTATGCTGCAAAGGTAGCGAAAAGGACGCATAGCCTTGCCTTTCCGCCCGTTAACAAATCTTTCCGACGGCATCTTTAACACGAAACGGAAATAGATTGTAGCCCGCGCAAGATCACTGCATCTTCCACTGCCCGCCGCATTTGACCATCGGCAATGCCACTTCTTCGCGCGTACTGTCACCGAACGTGATTTCAAGAAACACGCTGGCCACATCGCCCAAGATGGTATCGCTCAGGGCACGGACGGCCACAGGCCCTCCCCTGCGCTCTTTCTCGCGCGCCACATGCTGCGCCACGAGATCCACCATCTGGTTGCGAAAGGCGTCTGGCATACTGTCACAATAGGCGATGCCTGCCACTTACTCGGCTTACCGGCCTTCTATCAGATCGCGATAATTAGTTTCGGCGGCCTGACTTACCCCGTTTTCCTCTTCGTGGCGGCACGACGTACAAGCGGACAGTCCCCATACACACAGAAAAAGGCATAAAAGCTTTCGCATGATATTTACTTCTGGCGAATGAAGATATGGATGGGCGTACCGCAAAAATTCCAACGCTCCCGGATCTTGTTCTCCAAAAAGCGGCGATAAGGTTCTTTCACATACTGAGGTAAGTTGGCGTAAAACACAAAAGAAGGAATTTGTGTTTCAGGCAACTGCATGCAATACTTGATCTTGATGTATTTTCCCTTGATCGAGGGAGGCGGATAGGCCTCTATCTGCGGAAGCATTTCTTCGTTCAGTTTAGCCGTGGAGACACGCTTTTTCCGGTTCAGATACACATCTTTGGCCGTCTCGAGCACCTTAAAGATACGCTGTTTGGTCAGGGCGGAAGCAAAGATAATGGGAAAATCGTCGAACGGAGCCATGCGGTTGCGAATCGCATATTCATATTCGTTCATCACGACCGTGCTTTTATCCGCCACCAAATCCAATTTATTGACCACGACCACCAGACTCTTGTTGTTGCGCTGTATCAGTTGGAAAATATTCAGATCTTGCGACTCGATGCCTCGCTCCGCGTCGAGCATCAGGATGCAGACGTCGGAATTTTCGATGGCACGAATGGAACGCATCACGGAATAGAATTCCAAATCCTCGGTCACTTTATTTTTCCGTCGGATACCGGCCGTGTCCACCAGATAGAAGTCGAAACCGAACTTGGTGTAACGGGTATAGATCGAATCTCGGGTAGTCCCGGCAATGTTCGTCACGATATTGCGTTCCTCGCCGATAAACGAATTGATCAGACTGGACTTCCCGACATTCGGACGCCCTACAATGGCGAAACGGGGAATACTGTCATCCAGATCGCTGCCGGAATCTTCTTTAGGAAATTTGGACAGGACCAAATCCAGCAAATCTCCCGTACCGCTGCCCGTCGCGGCGGAAATGCAATAGGGATCTCCCAATCCCAAAGCGTAAAACTCGGCGGCACTGTAAGTCCATTCATTGGTGTCGGCCTTATTGGCCACCAATATCACCGGCTTTTTAGTGCGGCGCAAGATGTTGGCCACGGCTTCGTCCAAATCCGTCACTCCGTTACGCACGTCGACCAGAAACAATATCACATCGGCTTCTTCCGTAGCCAATGCCACTTGTTTGCGTATTTCTTCTTCAAAAATATCGTCCGAGTTGACCACCCATCCCCCCGTATCGATCACGGAGAATTCCTTGCCGGTCCATTCGGATTTCCCGTACTGACGGTCGCGTGTCGTGCCGGCTTCGTCACTCACAATGGCATGACGAGTCTGAGTCAGTCGGTTGAAAAGCGTGGACTTTCCTACATTCGGACGTCCCACAATTGCCACTATATTTCCCATAAAATGATAATTAAGTCGGCTTCACAGCCTGATTATTAATCTAACTTATATCCAAAACTTTTCAAGGCGCGTTCGGAACTTCTCCAGTCCTTGTCCACCTTGACAAAAGTCTCCAGATAGATACTCTTGCCGAAGAATCGTGCCAAAGATTTGCGAGCCTCGGTGGACACTTTCTTCAAAGCCACCCCTTTGTGCCCGATGACAATACCCTTCTGCGATTCCCGTTCTACATAAATGACCGCACGGATATGAATGGAATGTTCCTCTTCCTTGAATTCTTCCACAACCACCTCCACCGAATACGGAATCTCCTTGTCATAATAAAGCAGGATCTTCTCGCGTAGAATCTCCGTCACAAAGAACCGGACCGGTTTGTCCGTCCATTGGTCTTTACCGAAATAAGGAGGGGAATCAGGAAGTAGTTCCTTAATACGCTTCAACACTGTGTCGATGTTGAACTTGCAGAGTGCCGAAATCGGGATGATTTCGGCCTTGGGCAGAACGTCATGCCAAGCCTCCACCTTCGCCGTAAGTTCCGACTGGTTGCTCATATCAATTTTGTTGATGAGCAGAAGTACCGGTACGGTCAATTTCGCGACTTTTTCCAAAAAGTCGGCATTCTTATCCGGCGTTTCCACCATATCGGTCACATACAGCAATACATCGGCATCTTGCAAGGCAGATTCCGAAAAGTTCAACATGGATTCCTGCAACTTGTAGTTGGGCTTCAACACTCCGGGAGTATCCGAAAAACAGATCTGCATATCCTCCGTGTTCAAAATACCCATGATGCGATGACGGGTGGTTTGAGCCTTGAAGGTGGCAATGGAAATGCGTTCGCCTACCAACAGGTTCATCAGCGTAGATTTCCCTACATTCGGGTTTCCTACGATATTCACAAAACCGGCTTTATGTCCCATAATCTTATGTCTGTCTCTGAATAAAAAAACGCATCTATTAGCGGATGCGTTTCTTAATAAAATATGTGTATCAGCAAAATGCCGTTGTCCCTGTATCTTTATTTCTCCGCTCCGTCATAGCCCCATTTCATGTAGGCCGCGCCCCACGTAAATCCGGCACCGAAAGCGGTAAAGATCAGATTATCGCCTTTCTTCAATTGTTTTTCGTAATCCCACAAAGCCAAAGGCAAGGTTGCGGCACTCGTATTGCCATAATGCTGAATGTTCAGCATCACCTTTTCCATGGTCAGCCCCAAACGATGCGCCACAGCTTCGATAATACGCACATTGGCCTGATGGGGAATCACCCCTGCGATATTCTCATGGGTCAAACCGTTACGCTCAGCAATCAAAGCAGAAGCATCGCTCATGTTGGTCACGGCGAACTTAAATACGGTACGACCTTCCTGATGAAGGTAATGCAGACGATGGTCGATCGTAAAATAGGAAGGAGGACAAGCCGAACCTCCGGCTTTCATGCAGAGGAAAGGCAATCCCTTGCCGTCCGTACGCAAATAGGAATCTTTCCATCCCAGATCTTCCGTAGTCGGCTCCATCAACACGGCACCGGCTCCGTCACCGAAAATAGGACATGTGGCGCGATCCGTATAATCGACCATTGAAGACATTTTGTCTGCTCCTATCACGATAATCTTCTTATAAATTCCGCTTTGAATCAAAGCGGCAGCCGTATCCATAGCAAAGAGAAAACCGCTGCAAGCCGCTTGGAGATCATAGGCAAAAGCATGGGTCAAACCCAATTTCCCGATAACGATAGAAGCCACAGAAGGAAAATGATAGTCCGGCGTGGAAGTGGACGTTATCACACAGTCGATTTCATCGGGGTTCACACCGGTCTTCTGCAATAATTGCTTGGCCGCCTTACGGGCCATGTAACTGGTTCCTAACCCTTCTTCATTCAAGATTCGTCTCTCTTTCACTCCGATGCGTGTCATGATCCATTCATCATTGGTATCGACCATGCGCGACAACTCGTCGTTATTCAAGACGTATTCCGGCACATAACCACCTATCCCGGTGATCACCGCATTTATTTTTTCCATGCTTCGATCCTGCTTACTGAAAAAGTAGCCGTAGGGATGCCGGCTGCATCCCCTGGCTCTTGTTTCTCCTCTAAATAATTAAACCGCAGCTTCTTTCACGATAGCCACTTTGCCTCTATAATAGCCGCAAGTGGGGCAAACCGTATGATAAATGTGGAACGCGCCACAGTTAGGACAAACTGCCAACGTCGGCACTACGGCCTTATCGTGGGTTCTTCTTTTGCGGGTTCTCGTTTTTGATTGTCTTCTTTTAGGA
>JAJPYK010000225.1 GCA_021205005.1 Paraprevotella sp.
GCCTATGGACAAGCATAGGCTTGATGAAGGCCCAAACACAGAAAGTGACGGGCACCGTGCTCTCAGAGGAAGACGGCCAACCGATCGTCGGAGCTTCCGTTGTAGTAAAAGGCACCACCATCGGAGTCCAAACCGATATAGACGGCAAGTTCGTCCTATCCAATCTCCCGAGTTCCGCTAAGACTCTTTCCGTTTCCTACGTCGGCATGCAGACACAAGACGTGGAAGTAAAACCCGAAGTGGACGTTTTATTAAAAGTAAAGTCACTGAATATAAATGAGGTGGTAGTGACCGGATACAGCACGCAACGCAAGGCTTCTTTTACGGGAGCAGCTTCTATCGTGGGGGAAAACGTGGTAAACAAAAACAATGACGTGAACTTTGTGAAAGCGTTGGACGGTACGGTAACGGGCGTCCAGATCAACACATCTACCGGCATGCCCGGTTCAGCTGGAACTGTCTATATCCGTGGACGAGGCTCGATCGATTCCGGTACACAACCGCTTTACGTGATAGACGGAATGCCTGTCAATTCAGATTACTATTCCAGTAGTACGAATAGCTCGCTAAATAACTGGATAGACCCGATGACGTCCATCAATCCGGCGGATATCGAGAGTATCACCGTACTGAAGGACGCGGCAGCCACCGCCATTTACGGTGCACGTGCGGCTAACGTGGTCATCGTGATCACGACAAAAAAAGGGGCGGAAGGCAAATTCAATCTCAACCTCGATGTGAAACAAGGCTTCGTATCCATGGGCAACAATAACATGAAATTTGCCAACGCACAACAGACCATGAACCTGTTAACAGACGGTATGACGGCCTCCCAAGGAGGAATTTGGGATGACAACTATAACTATCTGAAGAAATATTATAACTGGGACGGCACGTCTTCCACCGATTGGATCGATGCCATCACGCGTAAAGGCTATTATCAGGATTACAATCTAAGTGCGCAAGGCCACATAGGAAATACCGGCTACTACATGAGTTTGGGATACATAAACACCAAAGGCTTAGTCATCAATTCGGATATGGAACGTTTCTCCGGTAGACTGAATCTGGACAGCAAGTTCAAATGGGTCACATTAGGTGCAAACACCTCTTACAGCTATGCCGTAAAAGACGGTTTCCCGGAAGCAACCACCGGCGAATTTGCCAGTCCCATCGTAGGAGCCATTAGTTGCATGAACCCGATGTACCCGGTCTACGATGAAGATGGTAACTACGCCAATCTCTCACTATTCAATCCGCTGGCCGTCAATGACAAGAACTTGGGTGACATGGATCGTACCAGAATGTACACTGTGAATTTGGATCCTTATCTGCAAATCGACTTCGGTAAGGGAATCTATGCCAAAACCACGCTGGGAGTCAATCTGAACAATGTAGAAGAATATAGGTATATGGGTGCCATCTACAATCCGGAAGGCATGGACTACAATGGTAAGGGCATATTAAGCACCACACGCGATACGGAAGTGACCTGGAACAATATCGTGGGATGGAAATACCGGTTTGCCGATAAGCACGACGTTAGTGTCATGCTGGGGCAGGAAATGGAAAAGAAATATTTGAGGGGCAACGAAATCACAAAATCCGACTTTTCTTTTGCCGCCTCAGGAGAGCGTGAACTCACTACGGCCGGTACTGATATGGGTACGACAGAGACAGAGCAAGAAGCGCGTCTGGCATCCTACTTCATGGACCTGCACTACGCCTACATGGATAAGTATTATCTATCCGGCTCGTTCCGCCGCGACGGTTCGTCGGCGTTCTGAACGGATAACCGATGGGGAAACTTTTGGTCGATTGGCGGCAAATGGCGCCTATCTAGTGAAAACTTCCTCAAAGACAACCGGACCATCACCAATGCCACCTTGCGCATGTCTTACGGTACGGTGGGTAACCAGGACATTTCATGGTATGCCTCCCGCAGATACTATACGGTGCAAAAGAAGTACAATAATCTGCCGGCTATGACTTTAGATAATTTCGCCAATCCCGACTTGTCATGGGAGACGTCCAAGAAATTAGACATCGGCTTTGACCTTTCCTTACTCAACCGCATCCACTGGACCGTTGACTACTACAACGAAACCACATCGGGGGCGTTGTATCAAACGCCGATCTCGATGACAACCGGATTATCCACCATGTACGAGAACCTCGCCTCCATCCGCAACCGGGGACTCGAAATCTCGCTCAACACCACCCTTATGCAAACTAAGGAGTTGTCATGGAACCTCTATGCCAACCTGACATGGAATCAAAACAAGGTGTTGAAACTGAACTCGGACAAGCCCCAAGAAGGGACTTTCACTGTCGTCCAGGAAGGCTATCCTTATGGGGAGTTCTATATGAAAGAATACGCCGGAATAGACCACGAAACGGGCAAGCCCTTATGGTACCTGAACCAGAGCGGAGATAAAACGACATCCAACTATAACGCAGCAGCCAAACGTTATTTAGGCTCCCCCAATCCCAAGGTGTTGGGAGGCTTCGGCACATCGTTGACGTGGAAAGATTTCGACTTCAGCATCGATTTCAAGTACCGCTTGGGATACAAGGTTTATAACGCGAGTGCCATTTATACAGGTTTCGGCATGTACGGCTACTCGGTACTGGAAGATGTGGCTCTCAACTCATGGACGGAAAATAACAAGAATGCCAAGTATCCGCAATACATCAGCGGTGACCCCTACTATGCGAGCCAGTACTCCTCGCGTTTCCTTTACAGCGGCAATTTTCTACGCATCAACCACATCATATTGGGCTATACCGTACCTGCCCGTTGGACGCAAAAAGCGTTCATACAGAAACTCCGCGTTTACCTGTCGCTCGACAACGCATACACTTTCACGGCCAAAGACTTTGTCGGTTACAACCCTGAAACGTATGCCAACGGTCTCATAGCATGGCAATATCCTGCCAACCGGACTTTTATTGGCGGCATACAATTGACTTTCTGAAAAAACAGTCATCCATCACATTCAATCAAAACAAAACAACAATGAAGAAAAACATATTATATACGGTCATGATCGTCGCTTTGGGATCCGGTATCGCAGGATGCGGAAACGATTTTCTTGATACAGAGTTCCATGCCGGACTTGCAGACCATGACATGACCACAGTGGAAGATGTGAAAGTAGGTCTCAACGGGGTATACAATTCGTTATATGACTATCAATTCTGTGGCAACTATGCCATCTCCATCGGAGATATCCCCACAGATATTACCTATTGGAATACAAACAATGGCAACATGTCCGCCCTTTATATGTATGCCTATACTGAAGCCGATTACTATATGCAGGAGCTGTGGAAATGCGGCTACGTAACGGTTAGCAATGCCTCCATCGTTATCAAAGCTGCCAAGAATTTGTACGAAAGCTGCAATGAAAGCGAAAAGAAGGAATTAGATCTTGATCTGGCGGAAGCCTATGCTTTGCGTGCTTATTCCCAACTGTTATTGACCAATATCTACGGACATCAAGTGAAAGTGAAGGGAGAGGACTTCTCCTCGCAACCGGGCATTGTCATTGTGGACGAACCGATCGAACCCCATACGCAGGTCAGCCGCTCCACAGTGGGACAGTGCTACGATGCCATACTCTCCGATCTGAACCAGGCCGTCGCCCATTTCGATGCGGCAGGCGGCGACCGTAAAAACTTGGTTTACATCGGTCGGGCCGCTACATACGGACTGTTGGCACGCACCTATCTCTATCTGGAAGAATGGAACGAGGCGGCAACGTATGCCCAAAAAGCACTTGATAAAGCAGGCATCAGCACACTGACCTACGAAAATGGAGCTTATAAGGCCTTATACAATAACGATACCTCCAACAAGGAAAGCATGTTTGCCCTGGCCATCACGCCTACAGACAACTGGGCTGAAAACTCTTGCGGGACAAATTGGTCCAACTACGGTTACAGCCCAAGTCCGAAACTGCTAAAACTTTACGGAGCTAACGACTGCCGCACAAGCATATTCCAATGGGACCCCAACCATCCACCGGATTCGTATTCTCCTGTATTCGAAGGAGGCAAGTTCTCTCACTACGATTCGGGAAATCCCGCTGCGGCTACCAACTATCTGGTCAATGCTCCCGAAATGTTCCTGATCATGGCAGAGGCTAATTTGGAAGAAGGTAATCTTTCCGCAGCAAAAACCGCACTGCTGACAGTGGCCAAACGTAATGCCGACATCCAAACGGAAGCCGACCTTCCCTCGGATGCCGATGGATTGCTGTCGTTCATTAAGGATGAGCGTGCACGCGAGCTGTTCCAGGAAGGTATGCGTCTTTGGGATCTGCGCCGATGGGGAGAATCCGCACAAGTCTATGCCATCAACGCACCCAACGTAAATTACATGTACAACAACTACAATATCTCCGATCTGGTATACACGATACCCAGCGTGGAAATCCTTTCCGGCTCCGGCGTGACACAAAACGACTGGTCGTCTACCCTTCCCAATAAGGACTTCTGATTTGCGGTCGCTCCGGACTGCATCCGGAGATCACGCACACATCGTAATATCTGCCCTCGCGCGGTTTGAAGCCATACTTCTGCTTCAAACCGCGTTTTTTCAGATCCCCCCAAAACCGTCCGGAGACCGCGACGAAATCGTTTGGCGCAGAAAAAAAATAAATCTGCAGAGATTGAGATTTTTTTCTGCGGA
>JAJPYK010000015.1 GCA_021205005.1 Paraprevotella sp.
TGGTATTTCCTTAAGCAATTATTAGGATGTTACAAGAATCCGTTTGAATAACCATACGCTTCAATCTTGAATTTAATTTTGAAATACCTACAAATTAGTATAGCAGATTTTATTGTTTCTTAGTATCTTTACACTCTGTTAACACATACATAATTAAAGAATACGATTGATATGGAACGTAGCAACGACAGCTGGCCCGGCTTTAAAGGTGAACTGTGGAAAAATGAAATTGATGTACGTGATTTCATTCAGAATAATTATACTCCCTATATGGGGGATGATTCTTTCTTGAAGCCGTCTTCGGAGAAGACTCGCAAGGTTTGGGGCAAATTGACAGAGATGTTTAAGACGGAGCTAGAGAAAGGAGTATATGATGCTGAAACCAAACATCCCCAAAGCATTCTGACTTACGGTCCGGGGTATATAGATAAGGACAATGAGGTGATTGTGGGATTGCAAACTGATGCGCCGCTTAAACGAGGAATCTTCCCGAAAGGTGGCATCCGTATGGTGGAGAACAGTTTGGAATCTTACGGCTACCATCTCGATCCGATGACAAAGGAGATTTTTACGAAATATCGCAAGACGCATAATGAAGGTGTGTTCTCGGCTTATACTGATGAGATGTTGGCTGCACGTCGTTCGGCTATCATTACCGGACTGCCGGATGCTTACGGTCGAGGACGCATTATCGGAGATTACCGTCGTGTGGCTTTATATGGTACGTCACGTCTGATCGAAGATAAGGAGCGGTTTAAGAAACGTCTCGATATTCAGGAGCTGGATGATGAGATCATTCGTAATCGTGAGGAAGTGACTGAACAGATCCGTGCTTTGCAGGATTTTGAAAAGATGTGTGCCGAATATGGGTTTGACGTGAGTCGTCCGGCACAGAATGCACGAGAGGCTGTGCAGTTCGTCTATTTGGCTTATTTGGCTGCAGTGAAAGATCAAGACGGGGCTGCCATGTCTATCGGACGCACTTCTACTTTCTTGGACATCTATATCGAAAGAGATCTTCGTGAAGGTAAGTTAACGGAGGAGGAAGCACAGGAACTGATTGATCAAATGATCATCAAATTACGTATTGTTCGTTTCTTGCGTACTCCGGAATACAACGACCTGTTTTCCGGAGATCCGGTTTGGGTAACGGAGTCATTGGGCGGAATGGGGTTGGACGGCCGTACATTGGTGACCGAAAACTGTTTCCGTTATTTGCATACGCTTTATAACCTCGGTCCCGCTCCCGAACCGAATCTGACAGTGCTGTGGGCGGAGAAATTGCCTGAAATTTGGAAGAGATTCTGCACGAAGGTATCCATCGAAACCTCAGCTATCCAATATGAAAATGATGACTTGATGCGGGTAGACTATGGTGACGATTATGGGATAGCTTGTTGTGTATCTCCCATGAAGATCGGCAAGCAAATGCAGTTCTTCGGCGCTCGTGCCAATTTGGCCAAATGCTAGCTCTATGCTATCAACGGTGGACGTGATGAGCGTAGCGGTGTGCAGGTCGCCCCTAAATTCGAGCCGATCACGAGCGAGTATCTCGATTATGACGAGGTTATGGAAAAGTATGAGCAGATGATGCGGTGGTTGGCAAAAGTCTATGTGAATGCGTTGAAGATCATTCATTACATGCACGATAAGTATGATTATGAGGCTTATGAGATGGCTTTGCATGATGGAGACGTACAGCGCATCCGGGCGACGGGTATTGCCGGATTGTCTATTGTGGCGGATTCGTTGGCTGCCATTCGTGATTGTCGGGTGAAGGTGATTCGTGACGAGCGCGGATTGGCTGTGGATTTCGAGCGCGAAGGAGAATATGTGCCTTACGGGAATAATGACGACCGTACGGATGCCATTGCAGTAGAGATCACGAAGACGTTTATGGATTATCTTCGTCAGCATGAGACGTATCGTAATGCGATAGCCACACAGTCTATATTGACGATTACCAGTAATGTGGTGTATGGCTAGAAGACAGGGACGACGCCTGACGGTCGTCGGGGAGAAACTCCGTTTGCACCGGGAGCTAATCCGATGAATGGGCGTGATGTGAAAGGCGCTGTGGCAGCCTTGGCTTCGGTGGCTAAACTACCATTTCGGGATGCACATGATGGTATCTCTTATACTTTTGCCATTTCTCCGGCTACGTTGGGTAAGGAGAAGAATGTACGGATAGACAATTTAGTAAGCTTGCTCGATGGTTATTTTACGCCGGATGGCGGTCAGCATCTGAATGTCAATGTCTTCGACAAAGAACTGTTGATGGATGCTATGGAGCATCCGGAAAAGTATCCTCAGTTGACTATTCGCGTATCCGGTTATGCCGTTAACTTTGTGAAGTTGACTCGCGAGCAGCAATTGGATGTGTTGTCTCGTACGATAAATCATTCTTTATAATAGGAACGGAATGGAGCGGTTGATCACCGGCAAAATACATTCTTTGGAGAGTTTCGGGACCGTAGACGGTCCCTGAATTCGTTTTGTGGCTTTTCTGCAAGGATGTCCTTTGCGTTGTCTTTATTGTCACAATCCCGATACATGGGATCAGAATGCGGGAGTGCAATATGAGTGGACGCCTCGGCAGCTTTTCGATGAGATGTGGCGTTACAGGTATTTTATTGTTAAAGGAGGAGTCACATTGACGGGAGGTGAACCGTTGATGCAAGCTGATTTTTGCCGTGAATATTTTCGTTTGTGTCGTGGTGCCGGTATACATACGGCTTTTGATACGGCTGGATCCCTTTTCAATGAAAAGACATTGTCTGTATTGGATTTTACGGATTTAGTCTTATTGGATATCAAGGCATTGAATTCCGAACTATGTCGTAAGGTGAGCGGCTGTGACGGGCGTAATGCTTTGCGTTTGCTCGATGAATTGGAGGTGCGCGGAATCGACGTCTGGATACGGCATGTGATTGTGCCGGGGCTTACAGACGACAATCGTCTTTTGGATGATATGGTAGAGTTTCTGCGTTCTTATACTGTGGTAAGGAAGATCGAATGGCTGCCTTATCACGAGATGGGGGTATTCAAATATCGAGATTTGGGTTTGGATTATCCGCTTGAGGGAACGCCTCCTTTGTCTGCCCGGCGTCTTCAGGAGATTCAAGAGCGTTATCAATGAGTTTGAATGTTTTCCGGCAGTCGCGCTTCACGATGAATGGGGCCTATGCCAATCTATTTTGAGATATTAATATATATACCTGAAAATAATGAGGAACGAATCGGAAGAATCCTCTTTTTCGGGTATTGTATGGCTCGCAGAAAGTAGTGAACTATGTGGAAGAAAAGGATGTTTAATTAAAAACAGAGAATATTATGAAAATCAAATCAATCAAAGGACGTGAGATCTTGGATTCCCGCGGCAATCCGACGGTAGAGGTGGAAGTAGAATTGGAATGCGGCATTATCGGTCGTGCTTCTGTGCCTTCTGGCGCATCTACGGGTGAGCATGAAGCTTTGGAACTTCGTGACGGCGATAAATCTCGTTACGGCGGTAAAGGTGTATTAAAGGCCGTAGACAACATAAACAACGTGATTGCACCGGCTTTGTTAGGATGGAGTGCTCTGGAACAGCGCGCTATCGATCATAAGATGCTGGCACTCGACGGTACCAATACAAAATCCAAATTGGGCGCAAACGCCATTCTGGGCGTATCTTTAGCTGTGGCCAAAGCAGCCGCCAACTATTTGGATATTCCTTTGTATCGCTATATCGGCGGAGTGAACACTTATGTGATGCCTGTGCCTATGATGAATATCATCAACGGCGGTTCTCATAGCGATGCCCCGATTGCTTTCCAGGAATTTATGATTCGTCCCGTAGGCGCTCCTTCTTTCCGTGAAGGCTTGCGTATGGGTGCTGAGGTATTCCACGCTTTGAAGAAAGTGTTGCACGATCGCGGTCTGAGTACGGCTGTGGGTGATGAAGGTGGTTTTGCTCCTGCTCTTAAGGGTACGGAGGATGCTATCGAATCGATTCTTGCTGCCATCAAGGCTGCCGGTTATGAACCGGGTAAGGATGTGAAGATCGGTATGGACTGCGCTTCTTCCGAGTTCTACAAGGATGGCGTATATGATTATACCATTTTTGAGGGAGAAACGGGTAAGAAACGTACTTCTGACGAGCAGATCGCTTATTTGGAAGAATTGATCAACAAGTATCCTATCGATTCCATCGAGGATGGTATGAGCGAGAACGATTGGGACGGTTGGAAGAAGCTGACCGATCGTATCGGTAGCCGTTGTCAGTTGGTGGGCGATGACCTCTTTGTGACCAACGTTGACTTCTTGTCTAAGGGTATTGCCTTGGGTTGTGCCAATTCCATTCTGATCAAGGTTAACCAAATCGGTTCGTTGAGCGAGACTTTGGATGCTATCGATATGGCTCATCGTCATGGTTATACTACCGTGACTTCTCATCGTTCGGGTGAGACTGAGGATGCTACGATTGCAGACATTGCCGTAGCTACGAACAGCGGTCAGATTAAAACCGGTTCTTTGAGCCGTTCCGATCGTATGGCGAAGTACAACCAATTGCTCCGGATCGAAGAAGAGTTGGGAGACTTGGCTGTATGCGGTTACAAACGTATTCGCTAAGCAGCTAATGGGAGGTAGTTTTATTTTAAAATTCGTTTTTTCATGGTGGGCTTCCGATT
>JAJPYK010000228.1 GCA_021205005.1 Paraprevotella sp.
ACCATAAGCTATAATCACACTAACAGATCTTATATTCCTGTATTATTCCCCCTCCCCACATCTCCGTCTTCACATTGAGTATCCGGCAACGGGAGTACTTTGCTTTTAGGTTTTGACGAAAGTGTGAATCCCAAGGTACCGCCGGACATGAGATCTTGATGAGAAAGGATATAACGATCCAACTTACGACCATTCAATTTCACGGACTCTACATAAATGGCTGAGGAACCTGACGCATTTTTCTTATTTACATCTATCTTGAAAGTCTTTCCGCCGGACAAACGAATCACGGCATGGTCTACCGTGGGACTGCCGAGCACATACTCACCCGATACCGGATTCACCGGATAAAAACCTAAAGCTGAAAATACATACCATGCCGACATCTCACCGCAATCATCGTTTCCGGCATAACCGGAAGAAGACGTATTATATAAGGTACGCTTGATGAAGTCCACCAATTGCTGAGTCTTATTCGGCTGACCGGCCAACGTGTAAAGATAAGCCACATGATGACTCGGTTCGTTGCCGTGAGCATACAAGCCGACAAAACCGGAAGCATTGTCATTTTTCTCACCGCTGGTATTCGTCGACGTAAAGAACTCATCCAACTTCTTACAGAAAGCAGACTTCCCCCCTGTAAGCGCTATCAGATCATCTACATTCTGAGGCACATACCAATAGTATTGCCAACCGTTTCCTTCCGTAAACGGATAACCGCCGTTGGCACCGTACTTATACGGGTCGAAAGGAAGAATCCATTCACCCTGACTGTTCTTCGGCTGAAAAAATTTCGTTTCAGGATGATGAAGATTGCGATAGTTGGCCGAACGCTTCATAAAGAACTGATAATCGGTATCTTCACCCTGACGTTTAGCCAACTGTGCCGCACACCAGTCTTCAAAACTCTGTTCCAACGTAATGGATACGGATTGCAACTGAAGATCCTCGGGCATATAACCGTATTGGTCCCAAATCTCAAAAGGAGAATTCAGATGAGATGTGGTTAAGCTCTGTTTTACAGCCTCATACGCATGGCCCGCTTGAATGCCGGGGATACCTTTCAAGATAGCATCCACCACCACAGGTACGGCGTGATTGCCGATCATGCAATAATTATCCTGTCCCCACAATTGCCAGATGGGCAGATAACCGTAATAATCATACTGGCGAATCATACTGTTGACAAAGTCCGCCGTGCGTTCCGGTTCAAGGATCGTATACAACGGATGGGCCCCACGGGAAGTGTCCCACAAAGAAAAGGTCGAGTAATGACGCTCTGAATCAGGGAGTTTCCGCGTAGAATAATCGGCCGACATATATTCGCCGTTTGCATCCGACATCAGATTGGGCTGAATCATAGTGTGGTAGAGCGCCGTGTAGAAAATCTCTTTCTCATGATCGCCCGCCTCGATGGCCACCTTGCCCAGCTCACGGTTCCATTTGTCGTAAGCCTCTTGACGAATCTCATCAAAATCCTTTCCCGAGGTCTCTGTCTGCAAGTTAACTTTCGCATTATCAATGGAAACCGGAGATATGGCCAGTTTACACTCCACTTCGCCCCGATTGCCGAAATCCAACATGGCACGCAGATTCGTCCCGTTCACCACGGCAATATCTTTATAAGAAGTATCGCCGTTAATCAGTTCGGAACTTACGATGGGAGCCGAAAACTCAGCATAAAAATACACATTTCTAAGTTACGACCAACCCGTAATGACCCGATAGACCTCTACGGCCGTCGGACTGACTTGCCGGATCTGCGAATTGATGATCTGACGTCCCCAACTGCCCTTATTGGCCGAATGGCAAAGATCCAAAAAGACTTTGGCCGATTTCTCCTTATTATAATAGGTATAACGATGAACTCCGGTACGCTCGGTGGCGGTCAGTTCGGCGTTGATACTGTCGTCCTGCAACAACACCTGATAATAACCGGGTACGGCCTTTTCCTTTTGATGGGAAAATCTCGATGAGGTACGTTTCTCCTGAACCGGAAGAAGCAGAATATCAATAAGATCCGCCGCTCCCGTCCCACTCAGACGCGTATGTGAAAATCCGAAGATGTTCGAATCGTTATAATCATAACCGGAAGCTTGTGCCCAATCGGGAGCCTCCTGCGTATCCGGCGAAAGTTGCACCATGCCGAAAGGCACCGTGGCACCGGGATAATTGTTCCCGCTCAGACTGTGGGCCACGGCCCCCGTTCCGATAAAAGGGTTCACATATTGTGCAAAATCTTGCGCGAACGCCAGGCCTCCGATTTCCCACAGGACCAAGGCCAATAGATATTGTTTCTTCATACTCAATTGATTATCATCTTATTCCCAATACATCGCCTTTCTTTAGATAAACCACGGCACAGTGATTCTCATCCCATCTCGTCGGCATTTTCTGTCCGTTCAACCGAACGATATAGTCGCGATCCTCGGGCACTTTCAGTTTGCATAAATGATCGGCCGTAGCCTTCAGAGAAGCTTTCTCTATGCGGGAATCTTTCCATTCGGCCGCTACCTCGGCACCACCTTTTACGCATAAACCGCTGAAACTCCCTTCTTTCCACTCCGCCGGCAGGCAAGGCTACAATTCCACATATCCTTCATGACCCTGCACCAGCATTTCGGCCAGTCCGGCGGCACCGGCGGCATTGCCGTCGAAAACAAACACGTCGAAAGGAGCTCCTGCAATACCTTTCGGAGAAATGGTCAACAGATTCTCACGCGAAAAGTTCGTCAACAACGTATTCAGACTTTCTTCCGCCTTGGGGGCGTCTTTCAAACGAGCATAAAAACAAATCATATTCGCCCGGCTCCACTCCGTGTCTTCCCATCCTTCGGCAGACAAAGGTGCTCGATGGTACGCTTCACGGCTTGTGTCAATTCCGGCGTCTTATTCATGGTAATCTGATTATAAGGATAGAACGAAAGCAAATGAGAGGTATGACGGTGATTCGGATGTGCCTCTTCGTAGTCTTCATACCATTCGCACAAACCGCCGTAACGGTTCACACGGAAAGGCGGCAACTGGGCCACGACGCGACGCAAAGAGTCGGCAAACTCACGATCCACTCCCAAGATGTCCGCCGCTTGCGCACAATCCGACAGGATCTCGCAAGCCAGCACACGGTCGCACGTCGTCATCATCGAGGCGCCAAACTCCTGATCCTGAAAGCGGAACGAATTCTCGGGAGACACGCTGGGACCGGTCACCATATAGCCTGTATTCGGGTCTTCCGTCATATAATCCAGCAGAAACTCGGAATAAAGGATAGGCCGTTTGAGACAAATAACTCTTATCCTGCGTATATTCATACTGTGTCCACAGATGGGTGGCCATCCAGGAACCGGCCAAGGGGAACAGTCCCCACCCCATTCCTTCGGAAGGCGCCGTGAATCCCCAGATATTAGCCACGGTATGCGCCGTCCAGCCTTTACAACCGTACACGGTTTGTACGGTCCGGGCACCATAATGGGCCAGGTCGGCAAGATAGGTAAACAACGGAGCATTGCACTCGGCCAGATTACCCACATTCGTCAACCAATAATTCTGTTCCGTATTGATATCCAGATGATAATCGCTCGTCCAACACATATTGCACGCCAAATTATCATTAAAGAAAGCCTGCAAGGCTATGGGCAAGGGCGAGTCTTCGCGCGAAGAGGCGATCGTCAGATAACGTCCGTATTGCAAGAACAAGGCCTGTAAACCCGCATCTTTCTGTCCGTTGCGCAAGGCTTGCCAACGGCGGTCCACCGGGATATTCTTCCGGCTGTTGTCGGCCAACACCAAAGAGACGCGGGCAAACAGCGGAGCGTAATCGGCCACATGATCCTTCTTCAGTTGCGCAAAGTCCATGCTTTCGGCCTTCTCTACCGTTTTCTCGCATAAATCCCTGAATACCTCGTTTTTATAATTCGTCCGCACATCGGCTATAATCATCACGCGGTCGGCATTTTTCACCTTCACGGTCTCACCCGTATATTCCATCGTACCGTTTTCCGCTTTCACAGCCACGCGGCCCTGAAACTTCACGCCTCCGGTACCTAATTTAGGAAACAAGGCTTGTCCGTCGAACACCAGTTGATTTCCCTCGACATGCACCGAAGCCGGAGTGATAATCTTCATCGTCATTTCAAAAGAAACGGATTGCTTCTTGTCGGCCGTAAACTCCATCACTACGGCATTCTGAGGATGGGAGGAGAAATACTCACGTTTATATTTTATATCTCCTTTTTTATAAGACACCGTAACCACGGCATTCTTCAAGTCCAGTTCGCGGCGGTAATCTTCCGCCTTGGCCTCCCGATCGGCATAATCGAAGTCGATCTTCAAATCGCCGATAGGCAAATGCGTACCGAAAGAATGAGGCGTACCCACCAGTTCGCGACCGGCAATCTGATTGCCTTCCACCAGCTTGCCGGCAAAAAACAACAGTCTCAAGGAAGCCAGCCGCTCCCGTCCGACAGGTTTTTCCTGCCGGGCGTCATATTCGCCGGCCCACATACTCGACTAGTTCAGCGATACCGTTTCTTCGTCTATACCGCCGAAAATCATGGCACCCACACGACCATTCCCCACAGGCAAGGATTTAATCCATTCGTCTGCCGGAGCGTCATACCACATACTTGTTTCTTGTGCAAGCAACTGCATAGAAGAGATGCAGGCCAGACA
>JAJPYK010000030.1 GCA_021205005.1 Paraprevotella sp.
CGAAGCATCAAAGGGAATGTGCCGTTTTTGAGCGGCTTGGATTTGTAACAAACAACCTCTACGGTAGCTTTCATCGTGTAAATCTCGGTTTACACATTGGTTTACACAAACGGGCAAAAAACATGTAAACCGAGCCGAAAACAGCCAAAATCGTGCGGTCTGCGACAAAACACAAAAAAGCCTTTCAGAACTATCTGAAAGGCTTTTTTCGTCTGTCGGGGTAGCGGGATTCGAACCCACGACCCCCTGCTCCCAAAGCAGGTGCGCTAACCGGACTGCGCTACACCCCGAGGCTTATAATAAAGGAGTATCTTCCTTAAAAGCGATGCAAAGGTAGGTATTTCAATGAATATCTCCAAACGAATAACAAAAAAAATGGCATGTCGCCCTGAAGAGAAGGAGGCATGCCATGAAAATGTTTTTTTATGTTGTTCCGATTCTGGAGGTGCAGAATTTGAAGGGAGTGCTCTTTACATAAATCTTATAGGTTTTGATACTTTCCGGAGCGCCTTGCTCTGCACGGGGAAGGTATTGGAAACCACCCAAGTTTTGTACTGAACCTAAATCCAGCACGATATAATGGGGGAACGCGACACCCTTATTGGTGCTCCAATAAGTGGATTCCTGTAAGTCAAAGATCTTGTCGGCCGTTTTGTTTCCGGAAGAAATGTCTTCGTCGTCGGCATAGACTACAGTCCAAGGCTCGCGATTGATACGTTGTCCGTCGGCATCAAGCATATACCATTCTGCAATGCAGGCGTATTCATTGCCGCTGTGCGAATCCCAGGCTTCAATGCAGACGTAACGTCCGCTTACAGGTTGGTCGAACAGCACTTCCTGCCAACCGTTTCCTGCGGCAAATTCACCGGTCTTGCAAGGCGTTTCTCCTGTCAGGTCCAGATTCTGACCGGCTTTGCGATGCGTGTTTGGCCCCTCTATGTTCAATTTGTCGAGTATCGGGGAGGACAGCCCTTCCACAGTCGTTTCCTGAGGTCCGACTACATCCAATACGATAATTTCGTTCTTACCGTTTTGCAGCCAGCATCCCGGCATGTAGAGCGGTTGTTGGGGACCGTTGCTCCATAACCGTCCGATGGCATGTCCGTTGACGTAGACCTGACCTTTACCCCACGTTTCCATATCGATAAAGGTATCTGCCGGGCGTTTAATGTCGAAATAGCCGCGATAGTATCCTGATTTTGAATTTAATGCCAATTCCATTTTCGCTCCTTGGGTCTTTCGGTCAAACGCTTTCAAGGCTGTCTGATAGTCATCGGGTAGGGTACGCATGGTCCAGTCTTTCAGATTCCATGTCAGCTCGTCGCCATCCTGTTCGGTCTTGATCTTGACGTCGGAGGTGATGCCTTTATAGTCCTTTATGGCACGTCCGAAGTTGATACGCCCCATAGCTTCCACCACAATGGTGAGCATGTCTCCTTTCTTCACGGCCGGCAGGGTGAGGAATTTTTCGTGTTTTACACGGTCTATCTTGCCCACATACTCGCCGTTGATGTCTATTTGAGAGAAGTCATGTCCTTCGTTGAGGGTCAGCACACTTTTGTTGGGGATTTCCGGAAGTTGAGTCTGATAGACCATTGTGCCCCAACCCATGTCCATGTCTTCGAAAGTCAGTACGTCTCGGTTGTCCTTTGCCGTTTGTTCGCCATATCCCAAGGGTGCATATTCGGTTAGCCGGATTTTCGGAAAACTCATGGTGGCTATCGCTTTCGGAACGTCGGGCAGTTTCTTTCCTCCGGCATATTTTTCCATCACTTGGCGTAACTCGTAGTATTTAGGTGTAGCTACGCCCTGTTCACTGATAGGAGCGTCATAATCGTATGAGGTCACATCCGGATCGAAACCGGGAGAGTTAGCTCCGGCCCAGTGTCCGAAAGATGTTCCTCCATGCGTCATATACAGAGAGAAAGAGATGTCTTTCGACAGCATTTCGTCTATTCCTTCCACCATTTCCTTTGCCGGACGGGTCTCATGGCGCGCTCCCCATTTGTCGAACCATCCGCTCCAGAATTCAGAACACATTTTCGGAGAGTCGGGACGCAGTTCGCCAAGCTTCTCGAACTGGCTGTCGATATTGGCCCCTGTACCGAAATTCATAGTCCATACCAGATCGTCCAGCCCGTTATTGGTGAAATTGCTGGCCCAATCGCATTGGAAGAGAGTCACTTTATCGAACCCTGACTCTTTCACGATGTCGCGTATGGCCGACACATAAGGCTTGTCTATCCCATAAGAGCCGTATTCGTTCTCCACCTGAACCATGATGATAGGTCCGCCGTTCTGTATGGTAAGGGGAGCCAATTGCTTGCCCACCTCTTTCTCGAAGATGCGTACCCGCTCCATGAAATAAGGGTCTTGCTCGCGCAGACGGATATCCTTCTTCTTCAAAAGCCACCACGGCAGGCCGCCCATTTCCCATTCCGCACATACGTATGGACCGGGCCGCACGATAACATACATGCCATTCTCCTGTGCAAGACGGCAAAACGCCGCTACGTCATTATTGCCGGTGAAGTCGAACTTGCCTTCTTCCGGTTCATGTATATTCCAGAATACATAGAGACAAAGCGTGTTCATGCCCAAGGCTTTGCACATTTTTATACGATGCTCCCAATACGGTCGGGGAATGCGGGGATAATGCACTTCGGCAGCTTTGATGATAAAAGGTTTGCCGTTGAGTAGGAAAGTCTTGTTTTCCACTCCGAAGGTACCGGGTTTGTCCGAAGCACCGACGGGAGCGAAGAGAAACAAGCCGGCCGTGAGCAAGGAAGCCTTGAGCACATGGCGGAATTTTCTGTTTAATTCAATCATAAAAATCAGTTATTAATGATATGGTATCTCATGTTTGTGAGTTCAAAAATACGACACTTATTTTGCATATACAAGCTTTTGATAAAAAAGGATGTTTTCGAGTTGAAAACTTTGGGATAACGTTGACCACTTCATAAAAAAAGGATAACTTTGCACGTTGAATCTTAATATAGGAATATAGATTATGTTCAGGACAAATACTTGCGGTGAACTGAGACTTTCGGACACCGGAAAGGCCGTCACGCTGGCCGGATGGGTGCAGCGGGTGCGTAAAATTGGAGGAATGACTTTCGTAGACTTGCGCGACCGTTATGGCATCACACAATTGGTGTTTAACGAAGAAGTGAATGCCACGCTTTGCGAACAGGCTAATAAGCTGGGGCGCGAAGACGTGGTTCAAATCAAAGGCATAGTAAACGAACGGGAAAGCAAAAATAAAAAATTGCCGACCGGAGAGTTGGAAATCATAGCCTCGGAACTGAACGTACTGAACGCTTCCGCTACGCCTCCTTTCACGATCGAGGACAACAGCGATGGGGGAGACGACATCAGAATGAAGTACCGTTACTTGGATCTGCGCCGCAGTTGCGTGCGCAAGAATCTGGAATTGCGGCACAAGATGACGATGGAAGTGCGACGCTATCTGGACAGCAAGGGTTTTCTCGAAATAGAGACTCCGATGCTCATCGGGTCCACGCCCGAAGGCGCACGGGATTTTGTCGTACCGTCGCGAATGAATCCGGGCCAGTTCTACGCCCTGCCGCAAAGTCCGCAAACGTTGAAACAGTTGCTCATGGTGGCCGGAATGGATCGGTATTTCCAGATCGTAAAATGTTTCCGCGATGAAGATTTGCGTGCAGACCGCCAACCGGAGTTCACGCAGATCGACTGCGAAATGAGTTTCGTGGAGCAGGAAGACGTGATTTCTCTCTTTGAAGGCATGGCCAAACACTTGTTCCGTACCATTAGAGGGGTGGAACTGACCGAGCCTTTCCCCCGCATGCCGTGGAGCGAAGCCATGCGTCTGTACGGCAGCGACAAGCCCGACACCCGTTTCGGTATGGAATTCGTGGAACTGATGGACGTATTGAAAGGCACGGGAGACTTCTCCGTGTTCAACGACGCCCGATACATCGGAGGTATTTGCGCTCCCGGTTGCGCATCGTACACCCGTAAGCAGTTGGACCAATTGACCGATTTCGTCAAACGCAGCCAGATCGGCGCCAAAGGCTTGGTATATGCCCGTGTACAAGATGACGGCAGCGTGAAATCCAGTTTGGACAAATTCTATAATCAAGACGTGCTGCAACGACTGAAGCAGGCCATGAAAGCCTCGGCCGGCGATTTGATTCTGATCATGAGCGGAGACGACGTGCAGAAAACCCGCAAGCAACTGTGTGAGTTGCGTCTGGAGATGGGAAGCCGTTTGGGCCTGCGCGACAAAAACAATTTTTCCTTATTATGGGTGGTCTATTTCCCGATGTTCGAATGGAGCGAGGAAGAAGGACGCCTGATGGCCATGCACCATCCTTTCACTCATCCCAAGGATGAAGATATACCTTTGTTGGATACTGATCCGGCAACCGTCCGTGCAGATGCCTATGATATGGTATGCAATGGAGTGGAAGTAGGAGGCGGTTCGATTCGTATCCACGATCCGGAACTTCAGGACAAGATGTTCAAGATTTTAGGTTTTACGGAAGAACGTGCCCAAGAGCAGTTCGGATTCCTGATGAATGCCTTTAAGTACGGCGCACCTCCTCACGGCGGTTGGGCTTATGGGCTCGATCGGTGGGTGAGCCTTTTTGCCGGTCTGGACAGTATACGCGACTGT
>JAJPYK010000051.1 GCA_021205005.1 Paraprevotella sp.
GAAATCAAAACGGGGATGGCGACTTGCCGCGGTGTAGAACGTCGTTTTGATTTTCAATTGACGAATGACAAGGTAGTATTTCTCACCGACTATGCCCATCATCCTGCAGAGATCCGTCAAAGTGTGATTTCCATCCGCGAATTATATAAGGACAAAAAGATCGCGGCGATCTTTCAACCTCATCTCTATACGCGTACCAGAGATTTCTTCAAAGAGTTTGCTGCGAGTTTATCTCTTTTGGACGAGGTGATCCTGACGGATATCTATCCGGCACGTGAACAACCGATTCCCGGCGTGACGAGCCAGTTGATTTACGATAATCTGTCGCCTTCGGTGAAAAAATGCCTTTGCCGCAAAGAAGATGTCCCTGCAAAAGTCAGAGAGTCTAATGCTGATGTATTTATTCTGTTAGGGGCGGGGGATATAGAGTCTTATGCTCCGCAGATTACGGAAATATTAAAGAAGAGATGATAAAGAAACTATCCATTATATTCTTGCTATTGGGATTGGCGTGCTATTTCATAGCGGCCGTCACAGTGCTGAACAAGCCCGAAGAGGGGCTTGTATGTAATGGTGTGGAAGTGTGGGTAAACGATAGCTTGCAAACAGGCTTCATTCAGAAACGGGATGTGATACCGATGTTGAATAGCCAAAAATGCAATCCTACGGGAAAGAAAATGGATGCGGTGAAGTTGAATCGTATCGAACAGGTGCTGCTGAAGAATCCCTATATAGAAGATGTGACGAGCTATAAGACTCCTGGAGGTAAAGTCTGTCTTCGCATCAGACAGCGTCTTCCCATTCTTCATGTCATGTCTACCGATGGAGAAGACTATTATCTTGATCGGGCGGGCAGGAAGATGCCGAAATCTTCGTATTATGCCGATTTGGCGGTGGCGACGGGACATATTACGCTCCAGTATGCGCGCCGCAATTTGACATTATTGGGAAAGTATATTCAAGATCACCCGTTTTGGCACGATCAGATTCAGCAAATTAATGTGCTGGATGACGGAGAGGTGGAATTGGTACCTCGTGTGGGTGAACATATTATTCTGTTGGGGTATCCTACGGATGTGGAAGGTAAACTCGACAGGATGAAAGAGTTTTATACGGAAGGGCTGAATAAAGTGGGATGGAATAAATACTCCCAAATCAACCTGAAGTATAATAATCTAATTATTTGCAAGAAAAATAAGAAATGATATTGCTGTAGAGCAATAAATCCTTGTGGCATTGGAGTTCGGCTCCTCTAAGATCAGAGGTGTGGCCGGATGTAAGAATGTAGATGGAAGTGTCCGTGTATTGGATGTGGAACAGATAGATGCAAGGCATTGGATCCACAAAGGAGCGGTGCGGAACATCGATAAAACAGTGATGGGCTTGAAAAGCATCATTGAGAAGATGGATACAGCCGTGGATGCGCGTATCTTGACGGTCTTTGTCGGGATTGGCGGACAATCTGTAAGGACGAGAAAGAATACCGTGTCGAGACAGTTTGCGACTAAAACCATCGTGTCGCAAGAATTAGTAGACGCTCTGCAAAAAAATAATCGGAATACCGTATATGCGGGATATGAGATACTGGATGTGATTCCTCAGGAATATCACGTGGGTTTGGATACCACCATCGATCCCGTAGGCGTCTTGTGCAGTCAGATAGAGGGAACTTACCTGAATGTGGTGGCTAAAACCGAGTTAAAAGAATATATTCTGAAATGTTTGGACGCATGCGGGCTTAAAGTTGCGGGCATCTTCGTGTCTCCGGTCGCTTTGGCTGATTGCATATTGACGGATACGGAAAAGCGTTCGGGATGTGCCCTTGTGGATTTTGGTTATGGTACGACCACCGTAGCGGTTTATAAAAATAATCTTTTGCGTCATTTGGCGGTGATTCCGTTGGGCGGAAATAATATCACTCAAGATATTTGCAGCTTGCAGATAGAAGAAGATGAGGCTGAGAATCTGAAAGTAAAATATGGTTCTGCTTATTCGGATCTGAGCAAAGAGGAGCTGGCGAAGAATCTTTTGGTAAATAATGGTCGCACGATTGAAGAACGTTCTTTGGTGGATATTGTGGAGGCTCGTGAGGAGGAAATTCTGGGAAATGTGGCCGCCCAAATACACATGAGCGGATTTCAGGATAAATTGATTTCGGGGGTTGTTGCGTCAGGAGCGGCAGCCAATATAAAGAATATAGAGCAGGCTATCTCCATTCGCCTTCATCCCGAGAAGATACGCCTTGTCCGCATTGTGCCTTTGGCCTTGCAATCGGTAAACGACGAGCAGGTGACGAAAGACGGTTCGCTGAACGTGCTTTTGGCTTTGTTGAACGAGGGAAATCAAAATTGTACGGAGCCTAAAGTAGAAATCAAGCAACCTGAACCAGAACCGGAAATAGATCTTTTGCAAAAAAGTGAATGGGAAACGGAAACTGTCGAGCCTGTTCGTCAATCGAAAGTTGAAACCGAGAATGCGTCTGGAACGAAACACGGTGCCCGTGAAGAGAAGAAGTCCAAAAGCGGTTTCGGTGCGAAGATAAAGGATTGGCTCAAGAAAGCCACAGATATAGTAACTGAAGAATAATAGATAAATATATAATTATGCAAGAAGAAACAGACATTCGGTTTAACCTCAAAACGAACAGTCCGAGCATTATAAAGGTAATCGGAGTGGGAGGAGGTGGAGGCAATGCCGTCAACCATATGTATAAGGAGGGAATTCATGATGTGAGTTTCGTGTTGTGCAATACCGATAATCAGGCGTTGAGCGATTCACCTATTCCCACACGTTTGCAATTAGGGACAGAAGGCCTTGGTGCCGGTAATCGTCCTGAAAGAGCCCGTCAGGCTGCGATGGAGAGTCTGGATGGCATTAAGGATATGATGAATGACGGCACTCGTATGGTGTTCATTACAGCCGGCATGGGAGGTGGTACCGGTACGGGAGCCGCCCCTGTGATTGCCCAGTGTGCGAAGGAGATGGGAATCCTTACGGTAGGCATCGTAACCATTCCGTTTCGCTTCGAGGGGTTGAAAAAGATCGACCAGGCTTTGGACGGAGTGGAGGAGATTTCCAAGCATGTTGATGCTTTGTTAGTGATTAATAACGAGCGTTTGCGTGAGATTTATCCTGAGCTTACGGTGCTGAATGCGTTCGCCAAAGCTGATGATACGCTTTCCGTGGCCGCCAAGAGTATTGCCGAGATCATAACTGTGCATGGTATTGTCAACCTAGACTTTCAGGATGTCACTACGGTTTTGAAAGATGGCGGTGTGGCGATTATGAGTACGGGCTTCGGCGAAGGAGATAGCCGTGTGAAGCAGGCGATAGAGAGTGCGCTCCATTCCCCATTGTTGAATAATAATGATATCTTCAACTCAAAGAAGGTTCTTTTGAATATTTCGTTCTGCGATCAGGAGGAGTCCGACCAGCTGACCATGGAGGAAATGAATGAGGTGCATGATTTCATGAGTAAGTTTGGCGATGATGTTGAAACGAAATTCGGTTTGGCTACAGATGCAAGCTTAGAGAAAAAAGTGAAAATTACGGTGCTGGCTACTGGATTCGGATTGAAGACTGTGCCGGGCATGGACAACGTAATGGCCAAACATAGCATAGAAGATGAGGTAGCTCGGGCGCAAAAGGAGGAAATTGCGGCCCAAAAGGCCGAACGTCGTCGCGAGTTCTATACTCATGATATGAATCAGTGTGAAATTAAACGTCCTCACCATCTCTATATTTTTGGAGATGAGGATCTGGATAACGATGATGTGATATTGAAGGTGGAAGATACTCCGACCTACAAACGCAGCAAAGAGATGCTGGCCAGCATCAAGAGCCGGATGAGTGAGGCGGGGCATATTGCGGAGAATGCTGTGCGGAGTTCGAATGAAGAAGAGAAATCAATGATTGTTTTTTAGTTTTAATCTAAAGTAGTGAATATGGCACTTTTTGAACAGATCAGTAAAGACATAGTAGTGGCCATGAAGGCCAAGGACAAGATTGCGTTGGAGGCTTTACGCAATATCAAGAAAGTATTTTTAGAAGCAAAAACGGCTCCCGGAGCTAATGATGAACTGACCGACGATGCTGCATTGAAGATTTTAGCTAAGTTGGCTAAACAGGGTAAAGATACGGCTGCTCTCTATGTGGAGCAGGGGCGGCAGGATCTGGCTGATGACGAATTAGCACAAGTAGAAGTCATCGATCGTTATTTGCCTCAGCCGCTTTCTCCAGAGGATTTGGAAAAGGCCGTAAAAGATATTATAGCCTCGGTCGGCGCTACTAACGCTAAATATATGGGTAAGGTCATGGGAGTGGCTACAAAGCAGTTAGCCGGTAAGGCCGACGGAAAAACCGTAAGTGCTTTGGTAAAGCAGTTGCTGGCCTGAGCATGGTTTGAACTGCATATTGCCGGGTACAACCATTAAATGGAAAAATGGAGTATCCGGCAATATGATATGTATTGATCTGACTGTAGCGGAAAAAGCTACATACATGAGGTTACGAGATGAGTGGAAAGTGCTGCATATGCTTTTTAAATAATACTTAAAAGTTGCAGCCTTTATATTGGAGAGTGATAGTTTAATTCTATTTTTGCAAAATAGAAGTTAATTTCAAGCGGAATGTGGGGGTATATTTGGA
>JAJPYK010000126.1 GCA_021205005.1 Paraprevotella sp.
CCCTTCTACGCCCCTCGAGGCGGACCTGACGAAACGACACAAGAAAGTCGTCCGCAAAGCGGATTTTTTTCTCCGCAGATTGAAAAATCAATCTCCGCAGATTGAATTTTTTTCTCCGCAGATCGGGAAACCCATCTCCGCAGGCCGAAAAAACGACCTGTCCGGACCCGTTTTTTATTCCGACACGAACGCCGGTGCCGGAAGATGCATCCCGGCCAGGGTCAGATGGTTCTCACGGGCATACTCCAATATGCGACGGCGGGAACGCACGGCCTTTTCCGGATCCATATCATAGGAAGCGCAGAACTCCGGATGGGCCATCTGGAGGGCCGCGCCATGAATCAGGTCGCCGATAATCAGCAGCCGTCCCACACGATAGACCGTATGCCCGGGCGTATGTCCCCTGGCATCGATTGTCTGCACCTCTCCCGGCAACACGTCGCCGGCCTTAAAAAAGTGCAGACTGTCTTCATAAGCCTTCATCGTTTTCACCTGCAAGGCATTCCGATCCGACGGCATCTTCATCCAGGCGTCATATTCCACCTTCGACACATAGACCTCGGGCCGCGGAAAAACAGGCGTGTCGTCTTTCATCATTCCTCCGATATGGTCGCCGTGGAAATGCGTCAGATAAAGATAACGTATCTCCTCCGGTTCCACGCCCAACTCATGCAGACGCGGCACGAGGCGACTGCCTGCCCGTCCGAAACCGGTATCGAACAGAATCTTGATGCCGCGGGTCTCTACCAGAAACGCGCTGCATGAGGCCGGCAGCCCGTTGTCGAGCGACAGTTTCACGGCCAAATCCTCGGGCACCCCTTTAAATAAAGATCCGGCCATACGCATTTCCGTGGCATTGTCTTCAATCCACGTCACTTTCACATCTCCCAATTCTACGGTTTTCAATCCGCTGTCCGCCGGATTTGCAGATGCCGATCCGCCGCCGTCGAGCGCGAAACCCGCCGCCCCTACTCCGACGGCCGACATCGCCACGACCATGGCGCCGATCATCCAACCTTTTGTCCCTCTACACTTCATCTTATTACTCTTTTTTTATTTTATCGGTTTGAGTATTGAAAATAATTCTGCCCCTTCTTTCCTGTCATAAACCCACTGACAGTCAGAGCCGGACAGATTCACAAAATTACAAAAAACTGCCGTTTTCCAAAGCTGTATAAGAAATAAATCTGAAATTTCTTTGCGCAATCAAAATTAATCCGTACCTTCGCTTCGGATAAACAATCAAGGTTTATATTAGATTCTTTCACAGCAATGTATTGTTCCGTAGATTCAAGTACGGATTTTCCATCGCCAAAGCGGCATCAAAATCAACTTTTTTGTTTAACACATCATCTTAGTATGTTCGCGCGAACAACCATTATGTCCCTGCGCAGCATGACTTTCTGAGAGGATTCATCCATAAGACGTGTTCCATTCCTCTAAAAAAGAGAAAGATATTCTGTAGCCGGAGGGCTTGCACGAAGAGCCAAGAACATACGTCTTAAATTATCTTATTGAAATATGACATTTAAAGAATTGGGCATCGCCGAGCCTATTTTGAAAGCACTCGACGGTAAAAACTATAAAACCCCTACTCCCATACAGGAACAAGCCATCCCCATCGTCCTGCAAGGAAACGACTTGATGGGAATCGCACAAACCGGAACCGGATAAACAGCAGCTTTCTCCATCCCCATCATACAACAACTCGCACAAAACGCGCCTAAAAACAACCGACGCATCAACGCCCTTATCCTCACTCCCACACGAGAACTGACCATACAGATAGACGAATGTCTGCGCGACTACGCCCGTCATACCCGCATACGCCATGCGGTCATCTTCGGAGGCGTGAACCAGAAGCCTCAGGTGGCTCAGTTGAAAAGCGGAGTGGATATCCTCGTAGCTACGCCCGGACGCCTGCTCGACCTGATACATCAGGGATTCGTCTCGCTGAACGCCGTCCGCCATTTCGTCTTAGACGAGGCCGACCGTATGCTCGACATGGGATTCATTCACGACATCAAACGTTTGCTTCCTTTGTTGCCGGCCCAACGTCAGACCATGCTGTTCTCAGCCACGATGCCGCAAGCCATCGCCCAACTGTCTCAAACCATTCTGCACAATCCTAAAAAAGTGGAAGTGGCTCCGGTGGCCTCGGTCGTAGACACGATAAAGCAAAACCTGTATCTGGTGGAGAAACCGCAAAAAAGCAAACTCCTGCTCGACATCTTGAAAGAAAAACCGCAGTCTACGCTGGTGTTCTCACGCACCAAACACGGGGCCGACAAGATCGCACGCATCCTGAACAAAAAGGGCATCCTTTGCGAAGCCATTCACGGCAACAAGACCCAGGGCGCACGACAAAGGGCCTTGTCGAACTTCAAAGCGGGAAAAACGCACGTCATCATCGCTACGGACATTGCAGCCCGCGGCATCGATATCGCCAATCTGGAACTGGTCATCAACTATGACCTGCCGGACGTAGCGGAAACTTACGTCCACCGCATCGGCCGCACGGGACGTGCCGGAAACCAAGGGGCTGCCCTTACGTTCTGTTCGCCGGAAGAATATCCCATGATCAGAGACATACAGAAACTCACGGGCAAGAAGCTGCATCAGGCAGAACTCCCGATTACCTTATCACATGCCATTTAACACACAGTATATATGATTACCACCAAAAAAAGAGACCTGCAAAAGAAACGGGAACAGAAGAAAATGGACAAGCAGAAACGCAAAGAGATACGCCGATCCAATGCCAGCGGAACATTCGAAGACATGATCGCTTACGTAGACGCCTGCGGAAACCTGACGGACATCCCGCAAACGCCGGGAATCGTAC
This sequence comes from Paraprevotella sp., assembly GCA_021205005.1. GTDB lineage: Bacteria > Bacteroidota > Bacteroidia > Bacteroidales > Bacteroidaceae > Paraprevotella. Next base: position 2,846 of record JAJPYK010000126.1, read on the forward strand.
AAGAAATAGAACTGGAAGACATCGCCATCTCCACTCCGAGGAAAACAGATGCACCCACCCTGCCACAAATGGGTTACGTGGAACACTTCAATGAGAATAAAGGCTACGGATTCATTAAGGACTCCCGTAACGGGAACCAGTATTTTTTCCACATCAGCCATGCGCCCGCATGTATTACCCAAGGACATCAGGTGACGTTTGAAGTGAAACGCGGCCCGAGAGGTCTCATTGCAGTCCACATCGAAATGGCTACTAATAAATCAAATAAATAAATTACCAATTTTAATCATTAGAAAAATGAATATTTACGTTTCAAATCTCAACTTCAAAACGATGAAGAAGGCTAAAACGCAATCTCCCGACTCAACGAAACGGAATTCGAAGGGAAGACCCTCAATGTATCGGTAGCTCGTCCGCGCGAAGAGAGAAGAAACAACGACAACTACGGAGGAGGCTATCGCAGAAGATCCAACGATCGCGGCAGATGGTAAAAGATGGTAAAACAAGCGCAAGCATAACTGAAAAGAACGTCCCCGAACATCTTAACGGTGCTCGGGGACGTCTCTTTATAAAAAGGGGATTCTCCCCCGTCAATGACGGGTTGACGGTGCAAACTGGCTATAAAAAGACGCACGCCAGAATCCGGCATCACGATACCATTTCAAGGTGGTGAAGAAAGTCATCTGACTGGATTCCGACTGAGGATTCTTCTTCGGAACAAAAGTATTCAGTCCGCTGAACTTTTCATCAGACAACGGAATGATGAGACGATCGTAGGAATCTACTGAGGCATAGTCGCTATGATCTTTATATATGACGACACGATCCAAAGCTTTGCGGATCTGGGCCACGTGTACGTCCGATCTCCCCAGACTGTCTAACCAGTTGCCGTAATCAAACAAAGAGTAATCAGCTTCATAAGATTGCAACTGGTCGCGGTCCAGTGTCTGAAGACGCTCCTGCACGGACGGAACCTGGAAAAGGGAATCCATATACAACGCAAGCGAATCCATCTTCGTCACATCGGACAAACTGACGGCAACAAAATCATCCCAAGTCGCCCGGTTTCCATGAAAATAAGTCATATAGGTCTTGGCGGCATCAGTAAATCCACTCTCATTCATTTTCAGCACTGCCGGCATGAACGTTTCATATGGAAAACCTTCCGCCGGAACGGAATTGGGCGTGGCCAGAAAATAATGGGTCAATCCCTTCAGTTCATAAGCGGTCTCTACACTCGCCATCAGACAGGCGTCGAACATAACCACATCAAAGTAAGGACCTCCCTCCAGCGCCGCACGTAAATCCGAAATGTTCATGCCATACCCCTTGGCCCCCTCGTAGCCGAAAGAACGTTTTTTCACTGTGGACGAAGTATAAAGACTGCCGTTGGCATGGGAGGCAAAAGTGATGCCGTTATGTAGAGCCGGATATTTGGAAAAGACGTCATTAATCACGCTCCGCATCACGTCCGGATCCACCGAATACTGATCCGGATAGGTTTTCACCGTGCTCTGCTGCACTTGCCCGTTCTGATCCTTACGGATCAAATACAGTGTAGGAATCGTGTCCATGTCCATATACGCAAGGATATTGGCATTGACATTCGAATGGGCAAGGCCTTTCTTCACATCTTCGATATTTTTATTCAAAGCCGTCTGCAAATTGTTCTGCCCTACCACATAGAACAGATAGGTGACGTCTTTCATCGTTTCAGGCTCGACACCACCATTATCCAC
>JAJPYK010000060.1:0-9639 GCA_021205005.1 Paraprevotella sp.
TAAGTAAAGAGAGTAATGGTAAGCTTTATAATAGCGGAAAAGATTCCATCGATAAATATCTATCCCAATATCCGCAAATCAATAAATGGTATCTTTTTGACCATTATAACTGTACTTGTTCTCAACATGATGATAAAACAATATATCATTCCGGACAGGAACTGAATAAGGAACATTTCCTTTCCGCCCTTCAAAATGGAGGAGATTCCGGATTGGATCATTTCCATGTGGTTTATCACATGGATCATTGCAATCCACGCAGTATTGGTACATCCTGCAAGGACAAGCACGAATATATGTATGTCCAAGATGTGGATAATCTAAAGAATGGAGGTTATCCACAAATAGTTATCTCAGGAGGCTGTGAACCAGCACAGTTTACAGAAAATTGTATTGTAGAACACTTCTTAACAAGTCAAAAAGGTGGTGCCGTAGCTTTTATTGGAAATGCAAATGTCGGATGGTCTAGTGAGCATAAACAATACAAAAAGTTTTTAAAATCATTATATAACGATGGATTTCAACAATTAGGCATATTATATGGAACTATGTTACAAAATTATCGAGATGACTACTACCGCCTCCACCTCTTAGGCGACCCCGAAATGCCGGTATGGTCTGCCGTGCCGAAGAATTTGGAGGTCAACGTGACACCCACTCAGATGGAAGCCGGAACGAATACGATCACGGTACAGATTGCCAACCTTCCGGCAGGAGAAGAAGCTACCCTCTGCCTCATGAAAGACATCGAAGCATATACCGTGGTGACGGTGAATGACACGAAACCGCACAGTTTCACCTTCGGCCCCAAAATGCCGGGGGACATCAAGGTTACGGTCACCGCACGCAACTTCATCCCTTTTGAGGGGAAAATACCTGTACAAAGGAATAACGGAAATGCAATATCCATTGTGGACATCGAGAAGTTTGATGGCACCCTCTATGGAGGGGGGACTTATAACCTGAACATCGGCCTGAGGGATGACGGACGCACCTCCGCTTACAACGTTTCGGCCAAACTGTCCACCTCGTCACCTTATGTCACCATAGTAAAGGATTCCGTTTATTACGGACTGTTGCACGAATTCTATACCGTAAGAGGAAAAAGCGACTTTACGGTCAAGGTCTCTTCCCAAGCCCCCGACATCGACCGGAGCGAACGGAATGCCGTATGCTTCTTCCTCTCCATCAGCCGGGACGGGACTGACGAGATAGAAGTCGATACGTTTAAGGTGGACCTGAAACAATTATACCAAAAGATCAATTATTTCTATATCAGAAAAACGTCCGACGGAGATTTGATTCCGGAACCCGGAGAAACTGTATGGGTCAACCTGAACAGGCAGTATGAGGGGAACGCTTCCTTGTTGACGAACACAGTGGTTCCTGTTGACACAGCCATGGCAAAGATCCCTGATGGCGAACAGAATGCGCTCAACAGGCGTGTCATTATCAGCAAGAACTATAAAACCGGAGACCCTTTACGGCTGAAATATACATTCCGGACCGACGGAAAGGCTACGGATTCGCTCACCGTGGACATCGCCAGACAGGCCGCATCGCCCGACCTTTCCCAAATACATACCCAATCGGAGAGTGACGCCATTTCCCTGTATTGGGATAAGATGGACAGTACGAACCTGTATAATGTATATCGCAGCCTGAAGGAAGACGGGACCTATGTGCAATTGAACAAATCCCCCATCTCCACACGTTATTATAAGGACGAGACGGCAGGAGCGTTGACGGAGTACTATTACAAACTGGGCCTGGTTGCCGATGATTATTTTGAAATGGGACGCTCCGAAGCGGTCAGATCCTGGACCACCTACCCCACTATGGGCATGTTCCCGCTTTCCATGGACATGAGCAGGCAATATGTCAACGAAGCGAATACGGCCGATTTCGATTATGACGGACAGAAGGAAATCATACTGACCGGACGAAACGACGAATGGACCCAAGGCACCCTCGCCGTCATCCGACCGGACGGGACAGAACCTTATGACATCGACGGGAACGCCACCTCATACAGCGGTTTCGCCAATATTTCATGCAAAACGGAAGCGGTACCCGCCGTGGCGGATCTGAAAGGCGACGGAGAACCTTGCATCATCTCACTGACCAGAAATTATAACAACAGCAACGATTCCGTCATCTGCTTTTCTTCCTTAGACAAGAACGGGGACAAACTCCCCGACATTTTATGGAAAACCGATATAGGAAAAATGTCGTGCTATCGGGGAGCCGTGGTGACGGACATTGACGTACCGGACCTGAAAGGGGAAAAAGAAATCATCTTCAGAAGCGAATTCTCCCAAAAGCCCGTGGTCGTCATGGACGCCGACGGACAGATCAAGGCAAGTTTCGGAAACTTCACCGGGGATTTCTTCGGGGGATTGGCCGTGGCCGACCTGGACGGAGACGGATACAAGGAGATCATCTGCGGCGACAAGAACGGTTCCCTGTACGTATGGCGGCACGACGGAACTCCTTATAAACAACGTTCCCCGTTCTTCTCCCGACCGGGACAAATGCTCAACTGCTCACCCGTGGTTTGCGATCTGGACGGAGACGGGGAGAAAGAGATCCTCATCACCACAAGGAGCACCGCGCTGAGTCAGATCTTCGCCATCAAACAGGACGGCTCATGCGTGGGGAGCTTCGACACGAACTCGACAGAGCCTGCCACCATCCCTTATGTCACTCATGGCATAGAGCATGCCTTGAGCGTAGGGGATGTGAACAAGGACGGAAATATCGAGGTCGTCGCCTTAGGACACGGATGCGTACGCGTATGGTCGCACACCGGAGACCTGCTGACGGATCGGGACGTACCGGGACTCTTCCCGGAAAGCGGAGAGTATATCAACGTCACGGCTCCGATCCTGGCGGACGTCGACGGGGACGAGACCTCTGAAATCGTTTTCCATCAGGACAACCTGATCTATGCCCTGCGCCACGACGGGACGGACGTGAAAGGATTCCCCATCACCGCGCCGGCTGAAATCATCAACGGCGTTTGCGTTTCGGACATGGATGGCGACGGAAAGAATGAAATCATCGCGGCAGACCTCGACGGCAACATCTCGGCCTGGAAAACCGACGGCAAATCCACGACCATAGAATGGGGACGCGCCCGCTTCGACACGGGGTTCACGGGGGAATACGTTCCCCATTATGAAGACCCCAAAGTGATCACCGCATCCGCCGAATGGGAAGGAGGCACGTTCACCAACGACATCATCGTACGCGCCGGCACGTTCAGGATCGCCTCCGGAAAAAACTTGCAGATGCGCGAAGGATGCCGCATTCTGGTACTCGAAGGAGGAACGCTGGAAGTGGATGGAGGCACCATCGACAACGCCGATGTGTCGGTGAAGGCCGGCGGAACGCTGGACATTAAGAACAACGGCGTCATACACCTCAACCGGTTCGGGAAAATCGAGGCCGGGAAAGGCGCCACCGTAAACGCGCTGTACGGGGAAGTGCAAACGGCCCGTTAATATCTGATCCGATGGGGGACTGACACACGATCTTATTTTCGTGCCGTCCCCCTATCGGCTTGATTTCCCACCGTATTTCAGCGGGGAAATCAAAATCTACTCTCCACAAAAACAGTCCTGTTTTTTTCTTACGTCCTCGTCCTATCCCCGTCCCCTCCCGACTGCAATCGGACGGGACAAGCCCATCGACGACGAGAGCACAAAAAACTATTGTATCACAGAAAGATACGGCATAACAAGGGTTTACTGTTAACTCTGTAGGATAATCCCCTACATTTTTTCTCCGCAGATTGATTTTCCGATCTCCGCAGAACGATAAATCAATCTGCGGAGAAAAAATTTCTTTCTTCCGCCATCCCAAATGCCGTATTTCTCATACTTGCTTTTATGTCCGCTCGTTTCGCGTTTTACCGACAGCCGCGTCGGGGCCGGAAATATTCTCCGAGCAGGATGTTACCCAAGTACTATTCAACCGTAGAAGCAGGGCCATAAGACGACTTGTATATGAAAAACCTCGACTTGGAATCCTTTTTTAGGAGAAAAACGTGTCCTCCCCTCCTTATTTATCCGTTTTATGAGAATCTTTTCGTACCTTTGTCCAAATAGTACAAAAGATGAACGTCATTGATTTGATTCACGACCATAAGGGAACGGCTTTTTCATTCGAGGTGCTGCCTCCGTTGAAGGGCACGGGCATCGACAGGCTGTTCTATACCATAGATACGCTGCGGGAGTTCAATCCGGCATATATCAACATCACCAATCACCGCAGCGAATACGTATACAAAGACTTGGGCAACGGCATCATGCAACGCTTGCGCATCCGCCGACGCCCGGGTACCATTGCCGTGGCAGCCGCCATACAGCGTCATTACGACATCCACGTCGTACCGCACATCCTATGCAGCGGATATACGCGCGAAGACACGGAATACATGCTGCTCGACCTGCAATTCCTCGGCATCAGCGACCTGCTCGTCCTCCGCGGCGACAAGGCGAAAGAAGACCCGTTGTTCAAACCTACGGGAGACGGATATACCCATGCCACGGAGCTGCTGGCCTATGTCAACCGTTTCAACGAAGGTTTCTTTGCTGACGGTTCGCCCATCAAATCGCCGGGCGTACCGTTTTCATGCGGTGTGGCTTGCTATCCGGAGAAACACGAAGAGGCCCCCAACCTCGAAAGCGACCTGGCCCGGCTGAAACAGAAGGCGGACCTCGGCGCACAATATGCCGTGACGCAACTGTTCTATGACAACCGGAAATATTTTGAGTTCGTGGAACGGGCACGGCAAATGGACATCCGGATTCCCATCATACCGGGTATCAAACCGTTTGCCAAACTGTCGCAACTGACGATGGTGCCCAAAACGTTCCATTGCGACTTGCCGCAGGAGCTGGCCGTGGAACTGCAAAAATGCACAACCGACGAGGAAGTACGCCGGACGGGCATAGAATGGGCCGTACAGCAGTGCCGCGAACTGATCGCCCACGGCGTGCCCAGCCTGCATTTCTATACGGTTTCCGCCGTGGAAAGCATAAAGGAAATCGCCCGCCCAATCTATTAATCCCGCCTCCATGTTCAGTCAGGTCATAGGACAAGCAGAAGTCAAGATGCAGCTCCTCCGCGAAGCGCAAGAGGGACGTGTGCCGCACGCACTCTTGTTTTGCGGTCCTCCGGGATGCGGAAAGCTGGCTTTGGCCGTGTCCTACGCCCAATATCTGCTGTGCCAGCACCCCGGCGAACAGGATGCCTGCGGGACTTGCCCTTCGTGCAAAGCCTCGGGCCACTTCGTACATCCCGACCTGCATTTCGTCTTTCCCGTCATCCGATACAAGACGGCGGAGAGTACCGTCTGCGATGTCTATCTGGAACAGTGGCGCAAGCGGTTGAAAAACGGATTGTACTTCGACCTGGACGACTGGCTCGCGGACATGAAAGCCGAAAACCAACAGGCTCTCATTTATGCCGCCGAAAGCAACCGGATTCAGCGTAAACTGGCCATGAAATCTACATTGGGCGGACGAAAAGTAATGGTGATATGGATGCCGGAGAAGATGAATGCGGAATGTGCCAACAAGTTGCTCAAGCTGATCGAGGAACCTCCGGCCCAAACTCACTTTTTATTGGTCAGCGACGAGCCGGACAAGATCCTGCCCACCATCCTGAGCCGTACCCAACGCATCGAGGTAAAGGGTATCGACCATGAAAGCATGGTGGCCGCCTTGCGCCGCATCGTGCCCTCCGGAGACGTGGAAACGATTGCACGCAATGCCGACGGAAGCTACACCGCAGCGATAAAAAGTCTCGACGCCAGCCGAGACAATCTGCTCTTCTTCGACCTCTTCGTCATGCTGATGCGATTGAGTTACCAACGCAAAATCAAAGAGATGCGCAAATGGAGCGAACAGATCGCCGGCATGGGACGGGAACGCCAGAAAAATTTCCTCACTTACTGCCAAAGGCTGATCCGCGAGAATTTCATCTATAATTTCCATAGTCCGGAACTGAATTACATGACGCCGTCGGAAAGCGAATTCTCCAAAAACTTCGCACGTTTCGTCAACGAGCGCAACGTGATCCCGATCATGAACGAATTGAGCCATGCGCAACAGGACATCGAACAAAACGTCAATCCCAGAATCGTGTTTTTCGACTTTGCCCTGAAAATGATTGTGCTGCTCATACAATAACATATCAAAAACATCTGTAAGAGAATGGACTATAAATTCAAACTGAACGGACCTTGCCGAGGACTTTGCGCCAAAGGTTGCGGTCGTCAAAATAAACAACTGAACACCTACGACTATCTGGCAGACATTCCCGGAAATGCGGAATCGACAGACTTGGTCGAGGTACAATTCAAAAACACACGCAAAGGATATTACCACAACAGCAACCACCTTACGCTGGAAAAAGGTGACATCGTGGCGGTTGAAGCCACGCCGGGACACGACATCGGAGTAGTGACCCTCACCGGACGTCTCGTCCCCCTGCAAATCAAAAAGGCCAACCTGAAATCGGAACAGGAAATCAAACGGGTGTATCGCAAGGCGAAGCCGGTGGATCTGGAGAAGTATGAAGAAGCCAAAAGCCGGGAACACGACACGATGATCCGCTCACGACAAATCATCGCCAAAGACTTGGGCCTGCAAATGAAAATCGGAGACGTGGAGTATCAGGGCGACGGAAACAAAGCTATTTTCTACTACATCGCGGACGGGCGTGTGGACTTCAGACAATTGATCAAAGTGCTGGCAGACGCATTCCTTGTACGCATCGAAATGAAACAGATCGGTGCCCGGCAAGAAGCCGGACGCATCGGCGGCATCGGTCCCTGCGGGAGGGAACTTTGCTGCGCCACATGGATGAAAAACTTCGTGTCCGTATCTACCGGAGCTGCACGCTATCAGGACATCTCGCTCAACCCGCAAAAACTGGCCGGGCAATGCGCCAAGTTGAAATGCTGCATGAACTACGAAGTGAACACTTACGTGGAAGCCGGGAAACGATTGCCCAGCCGGGAAATCACCTTGCAGACGAAAGACGCGGAATATTACTTCTTCAAATCCGATATTCTGGCCGGACTGTTCACCTATTCGACAGACAAACACATGGCAGCCAATCTCGTGACACTCTCGTCTTCACGCATATTCGAAATTATCGGCATGAACCGACGGGGAGAGAACCCGGAACGCCTGGAGAACGAAGAGCATGCCAATCCTTCGCAAGCCTCCGATCTCGTGGAACAAGAAAGCCTGACCCGTTTTGACAAACGCCGAAAAAACAAGGGGAAACGAAAAGATAACGGAGGCAACGGAAATCCCCAAAACCGAAATGCCCAGAAGAAAGAGAACCCGAACAATGAACGGCAAGAGAGCGGTAACGGCAGCAATCGGGACCGCCGCAACCGGAATCGCAATCGTGAACCGAACGGGAACCGCAACGGTTCGGAACGTAAGGAGCAAAATAAAACGAATAAAAATAACGGAACGGGAAAGAACGCCGCTCCTCAAACACCACCGACCGAAAAAAACGCATGAACATCAACGTAGGAAGATATTGGAAACCTGTTTTCGCAGCCATGGGAATCGCTTGGATTCTCATGGGCTGTGACAAACATACCTTATTATACTCCTATCGACATATACCGCAAGAAGGATGGAGAAATACGGATACCCTGATTTTTGCATTGGATACGCTGAAAGAGGATGTGCTCTGCCAATTCGACATCGATCTGCGTTCTACAGACCGCTATCCTTATAAAAGTCTATGGTTAAAAGTGGAAAGGCAGTTCACCTTTCCTGACACGACCCGATGCGATACCGTACAATGCCAACTGACAGACCCCACGACCGACCGTATGGGAAAAGGCATCTATACGTACCAATACAGCGTACCGCTCAGTGAGTTTCCGCTCCGGAAAGGACAAACCGGACAAATCCGTATCACCCATCTCATGCAACGGGAAACGATACCGGGTATCTGCGATGTAGGCATTTGCGTGCGGCACTGACTTGTCCTATCCCCGTTTGTCTTGATTGCGTCCGGCATCAATACGCAAAAAGATAAATAGCAGAATGGTGAATCCCCACAATGAAGAACCGCCATAACTGAAAAAGGGAAGAGGAATACCGATCACCGGTGTTAAACCTAATACCATCCCTACATTGATGAACAGATGAAACAGGAAGATGCTCATCACACAATACCCGTAAATGCGCCCGAAAGCAAAAGGCTGTCGCTCGGCCAGATGGATCAATCTGAGAATCAAAAGAAGAAACAATACCAACACGCCGGCTGCTCCCCAGAAACCTTCTTCCTCCCCTACCGTACAGAAAATAAAATCGGTATCTTGCTCCGGCACATATTTCAGTTTAGTCTGCGTACCGTTCAGAAATCCTTTCCCGCTCAATCCGCCCGATCCGATGGCGATCTTAGCCTGATTGACATTATAACCGGCTCCCGACGGATCGTCTTCCAATCCTAACAGTACGTTGATACGCACCCGCTGATGGGGCTCCATCACTTTGTTCAACACATAATCGGCTGAATAGAAAAATGCAACGGATCCCAAAGCGAACAAAGCAATATAGAAATACCGGGAAAGGCGTTCGCTCAAAGCAATATAACACAGATATAGAATCATGCACACACAGACTACGAGCAATACCCAGGAAATATCGAAAGGAATGACGAACTCCGAAAAGCAAAGTGCCAAAATAATGGTCCCGATGCCGTAAAGCCCGATGTTACGCTCCACAAAAGGTTTGGAACAATACACATGCACCATACCGAGCGTAAACAGAATGACCATCATCAGTACGAGAAACTCCCCCAGACTGGTAGGGATATGCCCCAACATCACATTCTCAAAACGCACGCCCACTACGAAATAAGCCACGGCCGACAGTCCGGCAAACAGTACGGATCCCGGCATTCCTTCGCGATAAAGCATGAGAAAGAATGCCAGATAAACCAAAGCCGACCCCGTCTCATGCTGCATGATAATCAAGATGATGGGGACAAAGATAATGGCTAAGGTAATAAGAAAGTCTTTCCAATAGGAAATATTGAAGTTATAGGACGACATGAACTTGGCCAAGGCTAATGATGTGGCACACTTGGCAAACTCTGCCGACTGAAAGCTGAAAGGACCGATCTTGATCCAAGAATGCGATCCTTTGATGTCACGGGCCAAAAAAGGCGTCACGAACAGCAGAACCAGCAGCAGGACGTAAATCACATAAGCGAAAGTATCATACAGCTTATCGTTCAACATCATCAAGATGAAGCCTAAAGTCAGAGAAGTCCCGATCCAAATGATCTGCATGCCCGAACGAGAACCTAAAGACAAGATATTCCCCTCCAATTCAAAATCATAGCTTGCTCCGCAGACGCTGATCCACCCGAAAGCCAGCAAAGCCATATAAATCAAAACGGTCCACCAATCCAACGACCTCCACACCCCTTTGCCATTTTCATCTATCTGCCGTTCCATACGCAATATGTTTATTTTGATACATCTCGGCTTTCTTCTCGCTTTCCTGCGATAATTTGCCGTTCAGATACTGCTCCATCATCAATGCTCCGAGAGGCACTCCGTAGTCCGCTCCCCAACCACCATTCTCC
>JAJPYK010000060.1:9649-11587 GCA_021205005.1 Paraprevotella sp.
ATTCTCCACATACACAACAATGGCGATCTTGGGATCGTTCATCGGAGCAAAGCCCATAAAAACGGAATGATCATGCCCTCGGTTTTGTGCGGTTCCCGTCTTTCCACAGACTTCTATACCCGGGATATTGGCCTTACGGCACGTCCCGGCAAGCACGGCCCGCCGCATGCCTTCTACAACAGTTTCATAGTTACGGCGCTCCACCATAGTGTAATGCCGCCGAGTATACATCGTATCCAACGGTTCATCCTGTACCTGCTTCACCACATGAGGCGTAATAAAATAGCCCCGATTGGCAATGGTTGCCCCCAGATTGGCTATCTGTAAAGGAGTGGCATTCACCTCCCCTTGTCCGATGGCAATACTGATTACGGTCAAACCGTTCCACGACCCATGGTAAGCCTTGTCATAAAAAGGAGCATTCGGTATCAATCCCCGCTTTTCGCCCGGCAAATCAATACCCAATTTATAACCGAATCCCATAGACACCATATAATCTTTCCACCGGGTCATGGCTTCATCCACATTCTTATACTTTACACGATTACCGAACATATAGTAAAGTCCCCAGCAGAAATAGGCGTTGCAGGACGTGCCGATAGCCGGAATCAGTTTAGCCGGAGATGGATGACCATGGCATCCGACTTTCAGACCGCGATAAATAAAACCGTGGTAACAAGGGAAAGCCGTCTCAGGAGTAATAATCCCTTCTTGCAAGAAAGTCAATGCCTGCGTAGTCTTAAATGTCGATCCCGGAGGATACTGCCCCATGATGGCACGATTCAACAGAGGTTTAAGCGGATTACGGCTCAACGCCACATGATTCTTTCCACGCTGCCGTCCCACCATCATGCGAGGATCGTAAGTAGGCGAGGATACCATACACAAAACCTCTCCCGTAGAAGGTTCGATAGCCACGATACTGCCCAACTTGCCTTCCATCAGACGTTCGCCAAGGGCCTGCAACTTGATGTCGAGTCCCAATGTAAGATTCTTCCCCGGCACTGTTTTCGTATCCAATTTACAGTCCATATAACGTCCTTTGATCCGTCCGCGCGCATCGCGCAAAAGGATCTGTATACCCTTCTTGCCTCGAAGCTGCTTCTCATAGGAACGTTCCACACCTTGCTTGCCGATGAAATCACCGTTCTGATAATAGCAGTCTTCTTCTATATCTGCCGGAGACACCTCGCCAATGTCGCCCAAGACTAAGGCCGCATAAGGTAACTGATATTGTCGGATAGCCCTCCGTTGGACATAAAAACCGGGATAGCGAAAAAGTTTTTCCTGAAACACACAGAATTCTTCCGATGACAATTGACTCATGAACAATTGTTGCGTGTAACGTGAATATCCAGGATTACGACGAAGATCCTTGATCTCCTCCATCCGCTTCTCGTAATACTCTTTGGTTATCCCCAGACTTTGACATAAATCCAAGGTATCCACGCCCTGTTGTTCCGACATGACGACCATAATATCGTAAGACGGCTGATTATATACCAGCAACTTGCCGTTACGATCCGTAATGACGCCACGTGAAGGATATTGTATTTTTTTCAAGAAAGCATTGGAGTCGGCGTTCTTCTTGTAATCGTCACTCATAATCTGCAACGTAAAGAGACGGATGATATAAATGACCACGATACACGCCGCCACGCCGCTTATGACATATTTTCGCTTTTCCAGATTATAATTGGCCATACGCTGTTCCTCCTCTCACGAACCCGCTTACTTTTCCCGAACTCTTTCCAACACCAGAAGCAACAGCACGGTCAGCGCACTGCTGGACAAATAAGTATAAAGCATATCCAGCCCGTTGAAGAAAGAAAAGACCTCCAATACCAGGATGAATGCCTGCTGTAACAAGACGACCCAGGTTACATACCACACATACTTCCAACGGCCTAAAGTACGATAACCGGCCACCATGTCTTC
>JAJPYK010000060.1:11597-21889 GCA_021205005.1 Paraprevotella sp.
AAACTTTAATTAGTATTAAACATCAGAATCAACAAGGGAGCTATCATCGCCGTCAGCGTCATAGAAGCGGCACCGAGTCCCGGCGTCTCCGAGAACAGGTCGGCCACCAGCCCCACGACAAATCCCCACAACAACCATGTGTAACGCGAAGTGTTCAGAGGCTGAATGCACAGGATATACACATATATAATAGGAGTAGCATAGCCGAACCAATGGATATGATTGAACACCAGAACCTGGAAAGCCAATAAAACAAAGGCCCACAACAACCGTTTAAAGAAACTTTGCACCATATCCTCTTTACTTTTCAGATTCTACCTTTTGTTGCAAACTGTCGATCTCCACACGATTCGGCATAGTCAGCACGCAGACATCCCTCAAACGGGAAAAGTCCGTACCTAAATTCACATCCAACTTGTATGAAAGTCCGTCGTCCGAATTCTCCACCTTATGCACCTTGCCCACAAACAATCCAGCCGGGAACACCGCAGAAAATCCGCTGGTCTCCACCGTCATGCCTTCTTTCACATGGGCATGACGCGGGATATCCCCCAAGGACGCATGCAGAGGATGCGTACCCTCCCAACGCAAATAACCGAAATAATCTGTGCCCCTCAAAGCACAACTGATATTGGACTTCCCGTTCAACACTGGCATAACGATGGCATAATGCGGCGTCGTAAGATAGACAATGCCTACTATGCCCGTACCGCACACGACTCCCATCTCCGGCCGTACGCCGTCCAACTCTCCTTTATCTATGGTCAGGTAGTTATTGCGTCGGTTCACCGAATTATTCACCACCTCGGCATTGACCATACCGAAGTCGGCCAGCAGAGAGGCCTGTCGCTTTTCCGCATAAGTGGAATCATGTTCGGCCCGATCCAGCAGTTCGCTCAACGCCTTTACCCGCTGCTCCAACACGATATTCTCCCGTACCAGATCACGGTTTTGTTTTCCCAATGCGACATAGGACAAAGCAGCCGACTCCCATTTCAAGACCTGCCCCGAAACCGTATTGGCAGAAGTAAACCACACGCTGCCTTGATACAGATTGAAACGGAAGAGCAAAAACAAACTGATTCCTTCCAACACGAGGAAAAGGAACCAATAACTATACTTTTTCAGAAAATCCAGTAAATCACGCACGCCGAATCGATGTTAAATGTACGTTTGCCTCTATGCAAAAATGAAGAACAAAGAAAATGTCGGGCCCGTAAGCCAGATTCTCCTTATCCTTCATCCTTCGTTCACCCGAACGGGCATTTACATCAAAAAAGAGAAGTTATTCACGTTCTTCAATGCCACGCCCGTTCCTTTAGCCACACTGTGGAGGGGATCCTCCGCGATATGGAACGGTATGTTGATCTTATCTGTCAACCGCTTATCCAGACCGCGCAAGAGAGCGCCGCCACCGGTCAGATAGATGCCGTTGTGCACAATATCGGCATACAGTTCGGGAGGAGTATTTTCCAATGCGCTCAACACCGCAGTTTCTATACGGGCTATGGACTTCTCCATGCAATGGGCCACTTCCTGATAGCATACAGGCACTTCCATCGGCAAAGCCGTAATGCGGTTAGGACCATATACGATATAATCTTCGGGCGCATCTTCGCCCAACTCCGTCAACGCCGCACCCACATGGAACTTGATGCGTTCGGCCATGCGCTCACTCACGCGAACGTTGTGCTGACGGCTCATATATTCCTGAATATCGGCTGTCAAGTCATCGCCGGCAATACGGATGGAATTGTTCGACACGATCCCACCTAACGAAATTACCGCGATTTCGGTAGACCCGCCGCCTATATCCACAATCATATTCCCCTGTGGAGCCTCCACATCGATGCCGATACCGATCGCGGCAGCCATAGGTTCGTAAATCAAATAGACATCGCGTCCGCCGGCATGCTCGGCAGAATCGCGCACGGCGCGCAGCTCCACTTCGGTGGAACCCGAAGGAACGCCGATCACCATCCGCAACGAAGGGGAAAACAAACGGCTCCCCGTATGTACCATCTTTATCAATCCGCGCATCAACTGTTCGCAAGCATAGAAATCGGCGATCACACCTTCGCGCAAAGGGCGTACCGTACGGATATTCTCATGCGTCTTCTCGTACATCAACTTGGCTTTCTCGCCCACTGCGATCATTTTATCCGTGCGGCGATCCAACGCCACCACTGAAGGTTCGTCCACCACGATTTTGCCGTCACTGGTTATAATGGTATTGGCCGTTCCCAAATCCATTGCTATCTCCTGAGTAAAAGAAAAGAATCCCATCAGCCTCTCAAAATTATATTCCTTACACTGTTACCTTAAACCACACGATTCTTCCTCTTTTACTTTTTGCCTTCGAAATAGGCATGAATCGCTGTATCATAATGGCTGCTTACGCCGAAAGCACGAGTGGCGAACCAGCGACGATCCTCGATATAGGTCTGCGCACCCTTCTTTTCCAGCAACTCCAACAAAGGGCGGTACTCCGCTTTACTCGGCACGATGACCACATCCCTGAAGTTCTTGGCACCGGCACGAATCAGGGAAATGCCCCCGATATCTATCTTTTCGATGATGTCGGCCTCGCAAGCGCCGCTGGCCACGGTATCCTCAAAAGGATAAAGGTCTACGATCACCAGATCGATCTCCGGAATCTCGTACTGCGCCATCTGCGCCTGATCTTCAGCCAGTCCGCGACGTCCGAGGATGCCGCCGAAGATTTTAGGATGCAAGGTCTTTACCCGTCCGCCTAAAATAGACGGATAAGTCGTCACCTCTTCCACAGCCTGGCAAGGATAGCCCAAACTTTCGATGAACTTTTGAGTACCTCCCGTAGAAAGGAACTTCACACCCTCCTCATTCAATTTTTTCAGCAGAGCATCTAATCCGTCTTTATGAAAGACCGAGACCAATGCGGTTTTTATCTTTTTCAATTCAGCCATAATCCTTTTTCAATATGTATTCAAGGTACAAAGATACGAATTTTATAATGATTCACCGTGCTTATTCCTAAAAAAATTAGAGACTTATCACACTTCCCCCCGCCCGACAGCAACGGCCTGTATACAGGTGCACCGGATGAATACGGATCACCACGTACGCCTGTATCGGTGCCGTCCGTCAGAAAGATTTGACCGCCACACAGCCAGACCAAGCATACAATCATGAGAAAACCGGATTAAAATCCATCAAAAAAAGCATCGCACACATCGCCCGTTTGCCTCTGAATGCCCGACAAAGCGACGGATTGAAAATCTCATCGTTGGGCATTGATTTGTAGAGGATTTTAAAGAGACGCACATTCCCCTCCGGCCCCTGTTTCCATATCGAAAAAGGAACCGGAAAGGACCCTCGGCACGCTTCATAAAAAATCTCCGCAGATTGAAAAATCGTTTGGCGCAGATTGAAAAATTTTTCGGCGCAGATTGAAAAGTCATTCCGCGCACCCCGTAAATTCTCCGGCCATCAAAGCCTTTCCATCTCTCATTTTATGGAAATCCGCATATTTTTCAAACTCAGGGTCCATCGTATCGGGCATATGACAAAACCGTTATATCACCCGGAAATAAAGGGACCGGATCCTGTCTGCCGGCCGTCGCTTATCGTATGGAATCCACCTGATATTCTGCCGGCGTACCTAAAAGAGTTTGCTCATAATCATAGGCTGAAGGGACGATGCCCCCTTTGTCCGGACCGGAAGTACCGCTATTGGTGCGTATAAGACCGTCGGCAATGGCGATGTCCCAATCCGTACGCCGGGCATAGGACTGTATGGCCAAGGTATCCGTAGTCAGGCACGTACCTACGACACGTTGCGTTTTCAGCGAGAAATAAGTCCATTGCCCCTTGACATTGGGTATGACGACCGTATGATCAGCCGAGGAGTTGTCGGTGAGCGACTGCTCTGTGGAACAGGAGCTTCCAAACAGAATGAGACAGATAAGATAAAGAAGTTTCTTCATATTGCTATTTTTTTTATTTTTGTGATGCGGACATGCCCCTGCGGTTTATTCTTCCGTCTGATAACGCAAAGTAATGGTCTGATTCTCGGCATAGGGATTGGCAAAACGCAGCTTTGCGTCTTTGCCTTCAGCAGTACGCAAACGGAAAGTCTGATCCACGACATTGCCGGAGCCGTCGGCATATCGGAACGCCGACGAAGAGACGGGGGCAGCCGTTTCGAGCGAGACGCTGAAAGGATTGTTGCCGTTGTCGAGTGTCATGGGAAGATGGCCGCGATAGGGATATTCCACGGGTTGTGCCCCCCGATAATCCACTAAAGACAGGGCCGTAATTTGTCCCGAACCTTTTATTCTTCCCCGGAATCCGCGAACGATGTTGAGATAAAACGTTTTATAGTCCACATTCTCGTCCGTCATGTATTCGGTCGGATCAAGGGCGATTTCAATGTTCCCCGGGAGATCCTGTCCTTGCATGGGATAGTCTCCGCCCTGATTGTAGAACGCCCGGCAAGTGTGATACGTAATGCTTCCCTGGGCGTTTACGTCGCTTTCCGTGGCCAGACCGAAAGAAAGATCGTCGCGTGAGGAAAAGTTCACCGACACACGGAATACCACCAGAGGATGATGGATACGCACGCGGACAGCCTCCACGCTGTGGCTCAGTTGCTGTTCGGGCCTGTCGGCATCCCTGAAAAAGTCGTAAGGCAGATAGAAACGTCCGCGGTCGTGACTGTAAGTGCCCCAGGAATTGACCACGATGAAAGCTCCCGTATGCGCGACGCCCTGCTCGTCGGTATAGGTTACCGTGTCGTCGTAGCCGGCTATCGTGAGGGCATGCGCACCTTCCGTAGCCAGCTTTTTGAGCAGAGAGTGGTATCCCGTCAATGACGGACCTTGATATTGGTCGTCGATATCCCATCCGCGACTCATGGAAGAATAAGTCAGTATACCGCCGACGGGACTACCGTCTCCGGCATCGTAAAGCCAGCGTTTCATCTGTTCCACACTGTCGGCAAACGTGACGATTTGACTCGCACGATACTGAATGGCCTTGTAATACTTGTCGTAACCCGTGGCCCATTTAAACTGGTAAGTGTCCGAAATACCGTAATCCTGTTCTGTCATAATGCCGTAGCGTTGGGCCAGATACAAGCCCTGGTCCACAAAATCTCCTTGGTCTTCCCCATCGTTCAACAGGTTCCATGAGAACTGATAACTGAACCGATTGTCGGCAGACACGCTGGCATCGCGGTCGAGCAAACGGTTGATTTCATAAGTGAACATGTAACCGATGCCGGAAGCCTGGGCACAAGAGCCTCCCATCTGATCCAATATGGGAGGAAAATATTTCCGTACGGAATTGTCGACCGACGGCGGCAACTGTACCTCCGCCCGACTTCGTACACGAAAAGGAATGCGCGGAAGCTGCATATCGCTTTCCGTAAACGTGAGGGTGTGTCATAATTCAAAAAGCACTTTGAAAAAGTAATAATCAGAAACTTCATTCAATAAAAACAACCATATAGAGCTTCGTGGAGAGCTTTATAAGGTTGTTTTTGCTTAGTTCAACGGAGGATACTTACAGATTATAAGTTGTCAATCTCAAAATTTGAATTATGACACACCCTCAACTATGTATAGAAGAGAAGTGGACTTAATTTGCATGGATACGGCTATAAGTTTTCAGTGCCTCCTGGCGGACGCTTTCGGGCAATGCTTCTTCCTTACTCATCTTCAGAGCCGTTGCGGCGATATCGCCGGCGTGGCAAGACAGCGTATGCCAGCCCAAAGCTTCGAGCAACATGCATTGTGTGTTCTCATCGTTGCAGTTTTGCAGATAAGTCAGCAGTTCGGGAATCTGATAGTGTACGATATTGTTGCGCAAAGCACGTATCGTGAAGTTTTTGTCCTTCTCCGAAGCTTTGCCCGTAACCACCTTATCTACTTCTTTGGACAAACGGTCGGCACTATGAGCGATGGTGTTTCTGATCTTGGTGCGTACATCACTCTTGTCGAGATATTGTACGGAAGGCGAATCGAACTGACGGTCGAATTCTGCAAGCAAGGAGTCTTTGGGGAACACACTGAGGGCCGTCATGACATTGAAATTGCAGCGATCGCTGGTGTTATTGGAGATGGCCAGCTTAATGAGGGCCGGTATGAGACGCACATCTCCGCTTTTGGCAATGAAGCGGATGGCTTGACGTTGCGCCAGTTCATAAGTGTCCTGAGAGGCCTCCGACACGGCCGTGATGAAATTGTCGTCGTGCAGGTCGGCAAGAGCCATCAACGCCTCCAGACGTACTATGCCATAAGGAGAGTTACGGTAAATGTCGAGCAGGTCGGCAGAGGAAAGTTGGCCGTCCTTTGTCAAACGGTCGATGGCCAAGGACTGTACATCGGGCAGTGAACTTTTCAACAACTTCTTCCAGGACGATACTTTGTTCTGAATCAATAAATCTTCTACGTCGACGCTACCGGATACGGGCGCAAAACGGAACGTAGGATTACCGATCACGTGCGACTCCAGCAGGCCGGAGAAACGGGCCACATCCCCCACGCAACCGCCTTGAGCCGTCAGTCCGATGAAACGGTCATACCATTTATCCTGCAAGACGTTGACCGTATTGGCCACGACAGCCACCGTGGATCCCGGCTGGAATATATATTCGTTGGCCATGCAATCGTCACGATGGAACGAGCCGCAGAAACAGGCATCGATCACCACGACAGGAACGTTAGGACGATAGCCGAAAGCCTTGAAATCCTCGATATGCAGGTCTTCGTTGGCCATCATCGTGGAATCTGCGATACGCAGGCTGTCGCTCGTCGGGTTGTCGCCCAACCAGGTAGAGGGTACGTCGAAAAGCTTTTCCAGCTCCACACGCAACGAGTCGTAGTTACGACCTTTCTCGCGCGCCTCGTTCACATGGATTCTCATGTTGCGGATGATGTAGTCTTTGGCTTCGCGTACGGTACGGATAGGTTCTGTTCCGTTCAGATACTCCATGTCGAAATCGCCGTGATGATGCAGGATGGCCAGATCCAGGTCGGTACGGGTCAATTCATTCATCAGGTTCTCTTTTACAGGATAATGGTCGCTGTGGTCCATGTAGCCGATGCGGTTGGTACGTCCGGCCAGCGAGGGGAAATGCTCGAAATAGGCGATCTTTTCGTCCATACGCGCCGTTTTGGATTCGGAGATATAACCGTGGCCGCTGAAAAAGAACAATTGCCCCAATGTGCGTTGTCTATCTTTTTCTCTTACCGCTTTGGTCAGATAGTCTTTGAGCTTCTGATAGCGTGAACTTTCAGGCGTGTCCGTAGGACGAATACGCCCGCTGTAAATATCCGGATCTACCTTCTGACTGCCTTGCGCCGTCAGGGAATAGTAGAAATAAGGTTTTTCTTCGTCTTTCCCCTGAGACACGAATTGCAGTTTGAAGTCGTCGTAAAAGCGGTCGGAAGGAACAGAAGACTCCCGACGGTCGTTCTTTTGGTTCATCTTGAACGCGCTGGTCATATATTGGGCGTCCCGTATCATGGCGACAGGTATGTCGCCGATAAAGACAGCTCCTACGATGGGTTCAGATTTCTGTTCGTGCATACGCCGCAAAGTGGCGCGGATGGAGTCAGGCACTTGCCATTTGTCGATGATCGTATATACTTTGAGCCCGTTGCAGCGTTCTATGGCTTGGGCATAAGCCTCTACTTCAGGCTGCGCTTTTTGATAGCTCGTCGAGTCGATGACGATGGCAAAGCCATTACGTGCCGTGATGTGGAGCGCAAAACACAGGCAGGCAAGAAGGGTAAATACTAATTTCTTCATTTTGTTTTGTTCTATGATTCTTATTTCAATCGTTTATACGTTTTCCGGGCTTCGTCGCGTACCGGTTGCGAGTGAGTCGAATCGTTCATGATCTGTTCCACGACCGGAAGCAATTGCGATGAAGTATAAGCCTGACGATGCCATCCCAAAGCCTCGAGCAAGGGTAACAGCAGTTCATCGTCTTTCAGCGCGGCGGCATAATCCGCCACCTGCGGCAACAGGTAAGGCGGACAATAGATACGCATGAAGCTGATTTGCATCAAAGCCCGTTTGTGGGTCATTTATCCCCGGCACAGCTTGGCAATGTCTTCGTCCCACCGTCCGGCATAGTTCTCTACTTTTTTCATGATGTTTTGGGCATAAGCCTCAGCATCGACTACGTACGGTTTCGTCTTTCCGAGCTGGGCCTCCATAGCCGGAAGCAAGTCCTCGCGCGAGAAAAACTGTACGCCCTGCAACGCATTAAAAGCCACACGTGCAGAGGTGTTTACGTCGCAGAGTTTTTCTGCCAGCGTGTGAACCAACTGCGGATCTCCGTTCTTGACCAGCGCATTGATGGCGAAGCGTTGAAGCAACTCGAAATTGTCGTTACATGCCGTTTCGATGGCAGCTACGGACACCTCGTTACGGTGTGATTGCAGCAACAGAAAAGCCTCTGTGCGTACAATGTCGTAAGGTGATGTTTTTAATATGTCCAATAACTGGCGGTCCGTCACTTTTCCGTCGGCTTGCAACTGGTGTAAAGCCAAGGCTTGTACGTCCGGATGGGAAGATTCCCGGAACAGTCGTTCCCAGTCTTTCTGCGTACCGAAACAGATCAGGTTATTGAGATCATTTTCTTGCTCCGGCCGGAATGCAAACGTAGGGTCACCAATGACGTGCATCTCCAGATCCGGACAAAGCTGATTCAGGTAGCCTATCATGACCCCTTGTTCCAACAGACCGGCAAACCGGTCCGGCCATTTGTCCTGAATCACATTCACGGTTCCGCCTAATCCGCAAACCGTCTTCCCCGGTTGGAAGATATATTCATTGGCTATGCAATCGTCACGATGCCAGGCCCCGTTGTAACAGGCATCCCAGAAAGCGACTCTGGCATTCGGACGGAACTGATCATCCGCGAAATCTTTCAAGACCAGATTGGTCATCGCGCCTTCGATGGAGTCTTCTTTATTCAGGTGGTCGTCATCCAATTCCACCATCCAGGCATCGGATAATCCGTCGCGGTTCTGCAATTCTCGTCTGACGCTGTCTGTGTCATATTTGAAGCGGCGTGCAGTGTTCAGATCGGTGCGGTAACAATGGAGCAGATATTCACGAGCCTCTTCCGTGGTCGAGGGTTCGGGCCACGCACTTAAGTATTGGGTGTCGAAATCACCGTGATGGTGCATGAGAGCCACGCTTAGATCCGGTGACATCAGGGCATCCATTAATTTCGGTTTGATTACTTTCTCGTCCGAGTAGTCCATGTAGCGGAAAGCGTTCGGTTGGTGCATGAGGGAAGGAAAATGACTGTGCATGGAAGCCATTTCGTCGATATGAGCCACTTTGGACTCCGACAGGCTGCCGCTTCCGGTATAGACGAAAACCGACGTGATGCGTTCCGGATTCAGTTTGGCTTCTGTGGCTTTCTTCAGATAAGCCCGCAACTTGGCATAACGCGAGCCCGGAATCTGACCGTCGGTGGGACGGATACGTCCGGAAAACAAATCCGGATGAAGTTGCTGGCTGCCTTCTGACGATAACGAATAGTAATAATAAGGAGCGATGCTGTCTCGCTTCAAGAAACGGAATTGCAGGGAGAAATCATCATAATAACGGTCGGACGGCACCGAAGATTCCGGCCAAGGTGAGTTCTGGTTCATCTTGAAGGCACTGCACAAATGCTGCGCATCACGAATCATAGGAATAGGGATGTCTCCGATGAATACGGCACCGACGATCGCTTCATGAGGCAGCGCGTGCAGCCGTTTAAGTTCATTACGAATAGAATCCGGCATCCCCCAACGGTCGATGAGGGTATACACTTTAAAGTTCTGTTTCGATTCCAATGCCCGGATATATGCAGATAGTTCGTCTTGAGCTTGTATACGGCTCACGGAATCGATGACGATGGCGAATCCTCTGCGTTCTTCTGCATGCAGTCTCGCGCCCCAAAACGAGAGGCAGACCAGACCGATCAGGAAGGATATGATTTTCTTTCTCATAAGATTAGTCCTTATAATTGCAGGCATACTCCTGCGGTGGAAAGTGAGCGGTTTGTTCCGTCGAAAGCTTCATAGTATTCATTATTGTCCGTATAGAACTTGAAATCGGTGGAAAGGTAAATGCCCAACGTCAGCTTTTTGGGAAGCGGTACGGAAAGTTGCGCCCATGCGCCCAACAAAGCATGCGAGGAGGTTTCATATTCAAACTGCGGCCGCGTGTAAACGGCTGCAATATCTTCATCGGCCGCCCGCGTGTTGCCGTCACCGTAGGTACGGCTTAATGGCATACGA
>JAJPYK010000183.1 GCA_021205005.1 Paraprevotella sp.
AATATGTGTTGAACAATTCTTTCATTCCTGTTCTTTTTGATTCGTTGCAAAATTAGGCCTTTTTTTCTTCTCCGCCAACTGTATGCCGTATTTTTTCCTCTTCATATAGAGAAATAAGCAAAAATACCTGCTTTTGATTACAATTAGAAACCGTAGGGATTGCGACTTTTGTATTGCGCCTCCATTTCCTGTTCGATATTCGTAAACTTCCCGCTCACGGTTTGTGATGATTCCGGTGATTTATCCAGAGACTTTTTCAGGTCGTCGGCCGCACCGGCCTTGTAATTGAGAAGGAGTTTGATGCGTCCGCGTTCTTTATATACCTCGCTGCAATCGGGCAAAAGCTCCGCCGCCTCGTTCATGGTGGCCAGGGCACGGTCGAGTTGCCGGTGGGCGGAATAGGCCGTGCTGAGAGCGACGTAAGCCTCTCCCCGCATGGGGTTCTGTTCGATCACCTTATTATAATAGTCAATGGCTTTCTCCGCATCTCCTTGTTGCAACCGTAATCCAGCTTTCTGCATCAGCGCTTCTTCCGCAGGCTCGGGTTGCTCCAGCAGCCGGTCGATATCCTTTTCCGCTTCTTTCGGACTGCCCATCTCCCTCAGGACCTCGGCCCGTAACAAGAGAGCATCCTCCATGTTTTCGTCTTGCATCAGGACGCGGGTCAGCAAGGCCACGGCGTTCAGGTCGTCGTGCAAGGCGTGTTTGGCCTGTGCCGACCGGTAAAGTACGGAAGTATTGTTCGGAGCCAACTGCAAGGCGGCCTGACAATCCTTGTCCATCCGCTCGTAGTCGTGCAGGACTTCATCGGCATGAATCATGCCGAGCCTCACTTCGATATGCTCGGGAAGTTCCGCCGCAAGCTCGTCCCACAGTTTTCGGGCGGCTTCCGCCTGTCCGTCGGTCATCAGCGATTCGGCCAAAAAGCTCATGGTCTCAGGATCTCTCCGAAGGGTGATCGCTTCCTGAAAACACCGTATGGCATACGCCACTTCCCCGACTTTCAAGGCGCGTACGCCGTCATATTTCAGCACGTCGAAATCCCGTTCGCGCTGCTTCTCGCTCTTTTCCGCCCGGCTTTCGTCGGAAGACCCGAATAACAATTTTAGAAGTCCCATACTGATCTTTGGTTTTAGATTTGCAAATGTACTAAATAGACTTAAAATAAACTACTTTTCCGCTATAATTCATGTGGAGACGTCTAAACTTTATAAGTTTGTGGCATAAAAACAGATTGACTATGTGTGGAATTGTTGGATATATAGGAAAAAGAGATGCCTATCCCATTTTAATCAAGGGACTTAAACGTTTGGAATATCGCGGATACGACAGCGCCGGCGTCGCGCTCATCAGTGACAACGGGAATTTGAATGTATATAAAGCCAAAGGAAAAGTAAGCGACCTGGAACGCTCCGTGGAATCGAAAGACGTGAGCGGGCATGTCGGAATCGCCCATACGCGCTGGGCCACACACGGAGAGCCGTGTACGGAGAACGCCCATCCCCTTTGTTCGGCATCCGGCAACTTGGCCCTGATCCATAACGGCATCATCGAAAATTACGCCACACTGAAAGACCGCCTGATACAACGCGGAGTGCAGTTCCGCAGCCAGACCGATTCCGAGGTACTGGTGCAGCTCATCGAATATATTCAGTTGAACAACGACCTGGATCTGTTAGGAGCCGTACAGGTGGCGTTGCATGAGGTGATCGGAGCCTATGCCATCGCCATATTGGACAAACGGCATCCGGAGCAGATCATCGCGGCACGCAAAAGCAGCCCACTGGTCGTAGGCATCGGACGCGACGACGACTTTTATCTGGGCTCGGACGCCACACCCATTGTGGAATATACGGACAAGGTCGTCTATCTGGAAGACGGCGACATTGCCGTGATACGTCCGGGGCACGAGCTGAAAGTGGTAGACATGGACAACTCCCGCATGCATCCCACCATCAAAACGGTGGACATCAATCTCGGCCAACTGGAGAAGGGCGGATACCCCTACTTCATGCTGAAGGAGATCTTCGAGCAACCGGATTGCCTGCGCGACTGCATGAGGGGACGTATCAACGTAAACGCCGACAACGTGACGCTCTCGGCCGTCATCGACCATAAGGACAAACTGCTCAATGCGAGCCGGTTCATCATCGTGGCCTGCGGAACGTCCTGGCACGCCGGCCTGATCGGACAGCAGCTTCTCGAGAATTATTGCCGCATACCGGTATACGTGGAATACGCCTCCGAGTTCCGTTACCGCAATCCGGTCATCCTGCCCACCGACGTGGTCATAGCCATTTCCCAGTCGGGCGAGACAGCCGACACGCTGGCAGCCATAGAACTGGCACGCAAACAAGGGGCTTTCGTATTCGGCATCTGCAACTCCGTAGGCGCATCCATCCCGCGCGCCACGCACACGGGAGCTTATATTCATGTGGGACCTGAAATAGGCGTGGCCTCGACCAAGGCATTCACCGGACAGGTCACGGTACTGGCCATGCTGACACTGGCGCTGGCCAAAGAGCGCGGCACGATATCCCGGGAAGAATATGTCAAGATGGTACATGAACTGGTGACGATTCCCGATAAAATGAAAGAAGCCCTCCGGACCAACGATCAGATAGCCCAACTGGCCAAGATCTTCACTTATGCCCAAAACTGTCTGTACCTCGGGCGAGGTTACAGTTATCCGGTTGCGCTCGAAGGCGCCTTGAAACTGAAAGAAATCTCCTATATCCATGCCGAAGGATACCCGGCTGCCGAGATGAAACACGGCCCCATCGCCCTCATCGACTCCGAGATGCCGGTATTCGTCATCGCCACCCGCAACGGATTGTACGACAAACTCATCAGCAACATAGAGGAAGTGAAGGCGCGCCAGGGACGTGTGATCGCCATCGTGACCAAAGAGGACACCAAAATCCGCGAACTGGCCGACGAGGTGATCGAACTGCCCGAAACCTTGGAGTGTTTCGATCCTTTGGTGACATCCGTACCTTTGCAGCTTTTGGCCTACCACATTGCCGTATGCAAGGGAAAGGACGTAGATCAGCCGCGCAACCTGGCCAAGTCGGTCACCGTGGAATGATCTCCGCGGACAGATAAAGACAACGCATGAAAACAGTCGAAGAATATATCCGGGAGAATGAACCGCGTTTCCTGGAAGAATGGTTCAGTCTGATCCGCATCCCCAGCATCAGTTCCTGTCCGGAACACAAGGCCGACATGACGGCTTGTGCGGAGCGGTGGAAAGAACTGCTGACGGAGGCCGGAGCCGACGGGGCCAGATTGATCCCCTCAGCAGGCAACCCCTTGGTGTACGCCGAAAAGATCGTTTCGCCCGATGCGCCCACGGTCTTGGTCTACGGGCATTACGACGTGATGCCGGCAGAACCGCTGGAACTGTGGAAAAGCCGGCCCTTTGAACCGGAAGTGCGAGACGGACACGTGTTTGCCCGAGGCGCCGACGACGACAAGGGACAGACCATGATCCAGGTGAAAACCTTCGAATACATGGTACGCGAGGACCGTCTGCGCTACAACGTCAAGTTCATCCTCGAAGGGGAATAAGAAATCGGATCGGCGTCTTTGCATGAATTTCTTCCGACCCACAGGGAGCTGCTGTCCTGCCGGACGATACTCGTCAGCGACACCAGCATGCTGGCGGCCGACCTGCCGTCGATCACGACCGGCCTGCGGGGATTGGCCTATTGGAAAATAGAAGTGACAGGACCGAACCGCGATTTGCATTCCGGTCATTTCGGCGGAGCCGTGGCCAATCCGATCAACATCCTGTGCGATTTGATGGCCCGCATGACGGACGCGGACGGAATAATCACGATTCCCGGATTTTACGAAGACGTGGATCCCTTGTCCGAAGAAGAACGCCGGATGCTGGAAGAAATTCCTTTCGACGAGGAACGATACAAGGCCTCCATCGGCGTGCGCGCGCTGAAAGGCGAGAAAGGATACACGACGATCGAGCGAAACAGTTGCCGCCCGTCGTTCGACATCTGCGGCATCTGGGGCGGCTATACCGCCGAGGGAGCCAAGACGATCTTGCCGTCGAAAGCCTATGCCAAAGTGTCTTGCCGGCTGGTGCCCCATCAACGTCACGAACGGATTTCGCAGATGTTCGCGGACTACGTCACCGCTATCGCGCCGGACAGCGTACAGGTCAAGGTCACGCCGATGCACGGCGGCGAAGGCTACGTATGCCCGCTCACCCTGCCGGCCTATCGGGCGGCGGAAATCGGGTTCACGAAGGCATTCGGACGAAAGCCGCTGGCCGTGCGTCGCGGCGGAAGCATCCCCATCGTGAGCGATTTCGAACAGGTGCTCGGCGTGGAAACCATTCTGATGGGCTTCGGTCTGGAAAGCGACGCCATCCACTCCCCCAATGAGAATTTCTCGCTCGACATGTTCCGTAAAGGCATCCGGGCCGTGGTGGAATTCCATCGTCACGCCGAAGACTGAGCGTACATCTCCTTACAAAGGAATACACCTATAAAGAACGAGGGTGTGTCATAATTCAAAAAGCACTTTGAAAAAGTAATAATCAGAAAC
>JAJPYK010000032.1 GCA_021205005.1 Paraprevotella sp.
TTCTTACGGAATATACGCATCGTACGGCTTCCGGTATGTTGTATGCCTGGATTGAGTTGGGAAAACGTCTGATGGTAAAATATCTCGATGGTGGAGTTCGACCGGAGCAGAATGGAGAGTATGTGCGTACAGCCGGAGGAGTGGGCGTACCGGTGCAGCGACCGGGATATCCGGAGCGTTACCGTCGTGAAATAGTGAAAGCTACGGGAGATCGGTTTGAGGTGAAATAAATAATGCTTCAATTAGAGTATTTTTATATTTTTTCGTAGGTTGTATGAGGTGAATAAAGTATATTTGCCTATAGATTCAAACTAACGGATATAACTCACAATTAAAATAGAATAAAGATGGATAATGTATTGATTAAAGAGTGTGAAGCCAAAGCACAGGCATGGCTTTCTTCTTCTGTATATGACGAGGCTACTCAAGCCGAAGTGCGCAAAATGCTCGACAATGAAGATAAGACGAATCTGATAGAATCTTTCTACCAGAATCTGGCTTTCGGTACGGGCGGATTGCGCGGTATCATGGGGGTAGGTACGAACCGAATTAATATCTATACCGTGGGCGCTGCTACGCAGGGATTGTCTAATTACCTGAACAAGAGTTTTAAGGACCTGAAGCAGATTGCCGTGGTGATCGGTCATGACTGTCGTAACAACAGCCGCCTGTTTGCGGAGGCTTCCGCCAATATCTTTGCGGCCAACGGAATTAAAGTTTATTTGTTCGATGATATGCGTCCCACTCCCGAAATGTCTTTTGCGATTCGTCTGTTAGGGTGTCAGAGCGGTATTATTCTGACGGCTTCTCATAATCCGAAGGAATACAACGGTTACAAAGCCTATTGGGATGACGGCGCTCAGGTGTTGGCTCCGCATGATACTGGTATTATCGAAGAGGTGAATAAAGTGAAGCCCGAAGATATTAAGGGATTGCACACCACGTTGGATCACAGTCCTCTGATTGAATTTATCGGAGAGAACATAGACAAGCTTTATCTGGATAAGGTGAAAACGTTGTCTATTGATCCGGAGGTGATCCGTCGACGGAAAGATCTGAAGATCGTTTATACCCCGATACATGGAACCGGAATGAAACTGATTCCCACTTCTTTGAAATTATGGGGATTTGAGAATGTGAACACGGTGCCCGAACAGATGGTAAAAGATGGGAATTTCCCCACCGTACAGTCTCCGAATCCGGAGAATGCCGAGGCACTTTCCATGGCCATAGCGTTGGCTAAGAAAATAGATGCCGACATTGTGATGGCGTCCGATCCGGATGCCGATCGCGTAGGTATGGCCTGCAAGGACAGTAACG
The DNA here is from genome assembly GCA_021205005.1 of Paraprevotella sp. Taxonomy (GTDB): domain Bacteria; phylum Bacteroidota; class Bacteroidia; order Bacteroidales; family Bacteroidaceae; genus Paraprevotella. The sequence goes on from JAJPYK010000032.1 coordinate 1,321, forward strand.
GCGAATGGGTGTTGGTGAACGGTAATCAGACTTGCATGATTTTCTTGTACTATATTATCAAGAATCGCATTGCCATGGGTAAGATGAAGGGAAATGAATTCATCGTGAAGACCATTGTGACTACCGAGCTTATCAAAGCGATTGCCGATAAGAATAAGGTTGAAATGTTTGATTGCTATACGGGTTTCAAATGGATTGCCCGCGAGATTCGCCTGAATGAGGGGAAGAAACAGTATATCGGCGGAGGAGAGGAATCTTACGGTTTCTTGGCCGAGGATTTTGTGCGCGATAAGGATGCCGTGTCGGCCTGCTCTTTGCTGGCTGAGATTTGTGCTTGGGCTAAAGATCAGGGCAAGACCTTGTTTGATGTGCTGATGGATATTTATGTAGAATACGGCTTCTCGCTGAACCATACGATCAACGTCGTGAAGCCGGGCAAGACGGGAGCCGATGAGATCAAGCAGATGATGACGAACTTCCGTACGCATTCTCCCAAAGAACTGGCCGGTTCGGAAGTCATATTGGAAAAAGACTACCAGACCTTGAAAGCTACGGATAACAAAGGTCATGTTACTGCGATCGATCAGTCCGAACCTTCCAATGTGTTGCAGTGGTATACGGCTGACGGGACCAAGGTTAGCGTGCGTCCGTCCGGAACTGAGCCCAAGATTAAGTTCTACATTGAAGTGAAAGGCGAAATGAAATGTCCGAAGTGTTATGCCGAGGCGGAGAAAAAAGCTATGCAAACAGTTGAGGGCGTAAAGAAGTCTTTGGGATTATAAAACAATAGATCCGAACGTAAGATCATCGTAGCCCCGTCCATGTGATGGGGCTTTTTTTATTTTAGGTAAAAAGGAATGGAAAGGAAAACATTGGAGAAGCCGGCATACTGGTTTGTTTTCTGCGGAGACGAACTGCTTTTGGAACATCATGAGGATAATACGTATACAGTACCTTATGGGCAGGAACCTCAGGTAAAACTGTCTGAATGGCACACTGTACATCGGTTGACGCCGCTCGGGGAGATAGAATGTCGGGCGGTGCGTATTGATGCACCTGTGACGGATGAAGAATGTTGCGAGATGATCGGGTTGCGAGCTTCGTATGATGTGCTGCCTCTTGACTTTTATCTGAAAGCCGGTAAAGGAGCGGAAATTCTTTATTGGGACAGAAATACAAAGTATTGCGGCGTTTGCGGAGCGGAGATGAGACTGCATACGGACATCAGCAAACGCTGCACGAATTGCGGGAAAGAAGTTTGGCCGCAATTGGCCACCGCCATTATTGTATTGGTCAGGAAAGAAGACAGCATCCTGCTGGTACACGCACATAATTTAAGAGGGAAATACTATGGACTGGTGGCCGGTTTTGTGGAGACCGGCGAAACCCTCGAAGAATGTGTGCGTCGTGAACTGATGGAGGAAGTCAGTGTAAAAGTGAAAAATATCCGCTACTTCGGCAGTCAGCCCTGGCCCTATCCTTGCGGATTGATGGTGGGGTTTCACGCCGATTACGCAGAGGGAGAATTGCATTTGCAGACCAGTGAAATTGCTTATGGGGGATGGTTCGATCGGAATCATTTGCCGGATATTCCCGGCAAGGTATCCATGGCACGCATGTTGATTGACGCTTGGTTGGAAAACAGATTGCCGGAATGAGTATATCTATTAATACCCCAACGGCCTGACTGTATGAGCAGCCAGGCCGTTAGGGTAAGTGGTAACGATCAATCTTTTTGCTTTCCTTTTATTCGGTAGCCAGGAGATTGTCGGCCAACTCTTCCAATAAAGGAACATCCGTCGTATTCATGCTGCTCCTGATCGTGACTAAAAGTTCCAATGTTTCTATCTGTTTCATGCCGGCCAACATACACGCCATTGTGCGTCCTGCTGTGGGAGCCCAGGAACCGTTTTCTATGAGACCCACCCGCCTCTTTTGGAAATTCTTGATTTCCAGACGGTGCAAGAAGTCATACATCGGAGTGAACAGCCCGGCATCATAAGAAGAGGCGGCTAAATCATTTTGCTGTAACAGAATGCACTCTCTACGGCTTTGGACATATCGTCGCGGCACAAATCGATGAGTACGACCTCCTGTGTACCTTTCTCGCGCAGGATTTCGGCCATACGTTGTGCCGCAGCTTTAGTGTTTCCGTGTATGGAGGCATGGGCTACCACCACTCCTTCTTTTTCAGGTTCGTATTTGCTCCACGTTTGATAAAGCCCCACGTAATAACCTAAATTCTCTTTTAATACGGGGCCGTGGAGCGGACAAATCATGGCAACGTCCAATCCTGCTAACTTTTTCAGCAACGTCTGTACTTGTGCGCCGTATTTACCTACGATGTTGAAGTAATAACGTCGCGCTTCGTCTATCCACGGATATTCGTAGTCGAGCGTGCCGAATTTGCCGAAAGCATCGGCTGTGAACAATATCTTCTCGCTTTCTTCGTAAGTCACCATGACTTCAGGCCAATGTACCATAGGCGCCATAAAGAATTTCAGCGTATGCTGGCCTAAGCAGAGCGTGTCACCTTCCTGTACGGTCTGCGTACGCCCCGTGAAGTTCACCTCTTCGAAGAATTGCGGCATCATCTGTACGGCTTTTGCGCTGGCTACGATGGTCGCCTGAGGATATCGTTCCGCAAACCATCCGATATTGGCTGCATGGTCGGGTTCCATGTGCTGCACAATCAGATAGTCCGGTGACTTTCCTCCAAGGGCCTTTTCCAGATTGTCTATCCACTCTTGCGTTTTGCGGTGGTCGATCGTGTCCATCACCGCGATTTTCTGATCATGGATTACATAAGAATTATAAGAAATGCCGTGTGGAACCACGTGTTGGCTTTCAAATAAGTCCAAATCTTTGTCGTCGGCGCCGATATATGTGACGCATGGCGTGATGTTCTTGTTCATGTCGTTTTTCTGTTGATGTTCGTAATCGGGTGCAAATATCGCACTTTTCTTCGGATTGCACAACATTTTCACCTTATTCAACCCATTCTCATTTGTTGGAGCAAGTCTTTTTGCTTGTCGGTCAAGTTTGTGGGCAACTGTACGTTATAGGTCAGTATCAGATTGCCTCTTGTACCGTCGGCATAAGTGTCGCCCTTGGCTTTTAAGCGCACTTTTGTGCCCGGTTGCGTGCCCGGTTTGATTTTCAGCTTCAGTTTGTCGCCTTCCGGAGTCTGCACGATGATGCTTCCTCCCAATAAGGCCGTATACATATCAATATTGACCGTACA
>JAJPYK010000283.1 GCA_021205005.1 Paraprevotella sp.
ACATTGTGTTCGGTGGAGAATTTTTAGTTGAAACAGAAGATGAAATTATGACTCTGAAAGATCAATCTGAGGTAAAACAAATAGTTACCTATTTACATCAAAATAATCTGCAAGAAATTATACGAAAGAATTTTTCACTGATAGATGAACAAGAATATCCACTACCTAAAAATGAGGATACCTTGAATTATCTTTTAGGTTGGAGTGGAGATATTCAATCGTTTTATGAAAATGCTCAAAAAGAAGATTGTTCAGTCATCTTTACGGTTGATTTGTGACAAATGCAGAAAACATTGATTACAAGCACTAGTTTCGCCTAACGGCGGCAATCTGCAACCCATTATGATTATTCTTTATATTCTTTTGGCACTCCTGATAGCTGCCGTAGTCGCGTTTGTGGCAGGTTATCTCAACAACCGCACGCTGAGAAAGAAATTGCAACAAGGGGAAATCGAGGAACTTCCCCCAACCATTCTTCCATCGCAAGAATGCTGCGGACAGCATGAAGTCTGCGAGAAAGAAAGTCTACTGGCTGCCGTTAGTAAACAAATAGAATATTATGACGATGAAGAACTCGACCGATACCAGGGAAAAGAGTCTTCGACCTACACAGAAACTGAAACCGATGAATTCCGCGATGTGCTCTACACGATGCGCGATGAAGAAGTGGCCGGCTGGGTGCGCAGCCTGCAATTGAGAAATATAGCTATACCGGATGCACTGAAAGACGAAGTATTTCTGATCATTGGAGAAAGAAGATTTGAACGAACATGAACATACTCTCTTATACATTTTTCCAAAACGCCTTATGGGGTAGCCTGCTGGCCAGCATACTTTGCGGCCTTATCGGCACCTATATCGTTACACGACGATTGGTATTCATCAGCGGAGGCATTACGCATGCTTCGTTCGGCGGCATTGGCATCGGAGTCTATTTCGGCTGGTCACCGATTATATCCGCAACCATCTTTTCCGTATTATCAGCTTGCGGCATACAATGGTTCAGCCATCGCAATGCGATGCGCGAAGACTCTGCCATTGCCATTTTCTGGACGTTAGGCATGAGCATAGGGATTATTTGCAGCTTCATGGCCCCTGGTTTCACGCCGGAACTTTCATCCTATCTGTTCGGTAATATCCTAACCGTGACCTCGGCCGACCTCTCCATGCTGGCAGTACTCGCAGGATTGTCCGTAGCCTTATTCACTTTTTTCTTTCGTCCTCTTGTATCGGTAGCGTTCGACGCCGAATTTGCCCGCTCTCAACACCTCCCCGTCACAACCATAGAATACTTGATGATGGCTTTCATCGCACTGACCATCGTGGCATGCCTGCGCATGATAGGCATAGTGTTGGTCATTTCACAGCTGACCATTCCTCAAGTGACGGCCAACCTTTTCACTCGCAATTTCAAGTGTATGGCCGCTCTTTCCGTTTTGATCGGCTATGTAGGCTGCTTAGGCGGATTATATTTATCCTACCGGTATAATATTCCGTCCGGTGCCTCCATCATATTTATATCCATAGTTATCTATTTAGTCTGCAAAGGCGCTACACAAACTTTTATTTACTTCCGAAAGCAATAAAACTCCGTTTTTTCTGTTATTAAACTGTCTGACGAACACTTTGAAGAAAAGGTTTCTATATATTACAGCCGGCCTGGCCATTTTGCTTCTCGCAATATCGGCGTGCTCCACTAAAAAGAACACGTCGGGAACCCGATTCTACAATGCCATGACGGCTCGTTTCAATACCTACTTCAACGGTTCTGAGGCTTTTAAAGAGGGAATAGAGGAGCAGCAAAAAGGGCATAAAGACAATTACACCGCGTTGCTGCCCATGTACTATGTACGCAACAAGACTACCGCTGCCATAGGAAAAACCAGCTTCACCACCGCTATCGAGAAATGCGAAAAGGCCATCAAGCAGCATTCCATCAAGGTCCGTCCCAAGTCGAATGTAAACAAACGCAAGACGGCCGAAGAGAAGGCCTATCTGGCTCGCAAAGAATTCAATCCCTTCCTGAGGCACGCATGGCTGCTCATGGGAAAGGCACAATTCCAGCAAGGCAATTTTATCGAATCCGCCTCCACTTTCAATTATATCTGCGACCTTTATGCCGGCCAGCCCGACGTGGTTTCCGTGGCACGCGCCTACCTGGCTCGCTGCTATGTCGAGTTGGGATGGCCCTACGACGCCGAAGACGTCTTCGGAAAAATTCGCCGAGACAGCATCAGCAGTGAAGGTAAACGGGAATACAATGCCTCGTATGCCGATTATCTTATTTTCGTAAAACAGTATGACGATGCCATTCCTTATTTGCAGAAAGCCATAAAGAACGAAAAAAGCAAAAACCAACGGGCACGTCTCAACTTTCTGTTAGGACAAATCTATCATGAAGTGAACAATCCTACGGAAGCTTACAAGGCCTTGCGCCGGGTAGTCCGGGCCAATCCACCTTACGAGCTGTCCTTTAGCGCACAAATCCTCCAAAGCGAAGTAATGTCCACGGGAAACCGCGCTAAAATGGTGAAGAAATTGCGGCGCATGGTCAAAAACAAGAAGAACAAAAACTATCAGGACCAAATCTACTACGCCATCGGCAACATCTACCTGGCTGACAACGACACGGCAAAGTGCATCGGCGCATACGAAACTGGAGCCAAAGAAAGCACACAAAACGGCATAGCCAAAGCCATGGTACTGCTTCGCTTAGGGGAAGTATACTGGGACAAAGAAGACTATATCAACGCACAACGCTGCTATACCGAGCTGATCGGCATTCTGGACAAGGAGAACGAAAATTATACAGAGGCCGAACGCCGGAACAACATCCTGACGGAATTGGAGCCGCACCTGTCGGCTATCAAGCTGCAAGACAGTCTGCAATGGTTAGCTAAATTGCCGGAAGCCGATCGGAACCAAGCGATCGACCGTGTCATTGAAGCCCTGAAAAAGCAAGAAAAAGAAGAAGCACGAAAGGCCATGAACGCTGAAATGGCCTCAAAAATGCCGCAAAGTACCACTGCCAATCCGGCCGTTCCTGCCGGAAAAAACGGGACGCAAGCCACAGGACAAACCACACAATCAGGAATATGGTATTTCTATAATCCCACAGCAGTAGCACAAGGCAAGCGACAATTCGCCCGCACTTGGGGAAAACGGAAGCTGGAAGACAATTGGCGACGCAGCCATAAAAACGAAGACCGCTCGGACACATTCGGAGAACACGATTACAGCGAAGACTCCGACAGCATTTTAGCGGCAAAGAACGACAGTATAGCCGCAGCCGACAGCATAGCGGAGGCACAAGGACGGATGGCGGATTCGCTGGTCAACGACCCGCACCATAGGGAATATTATTTGCAACAGATCCCTTTCACCGAAGAGCAATTGCAATCTTCCAACGATATTTTACGCGATGCCCTCTATCAAGCCGGCATACTGGAAATGGAAAAACTCGAAGATTTCGATTTGGCCCGACGCACACTATTGCGGCTTATTCAAGATTTCCCCGATGTGGAAAACAAAGACAACGCATACTATCACCTGTTTCTCGTCAACGGACGGCTCAACGACCTATCCGAAGCCGAGCTCTACAAACAACGGCTCATCGAAGAGTTCCCCACCAGTCCGTATGCCGTCATGCTGGCCAATCCGCATTACGAGCTGTATGCCAAACAAGGAAAGCACATAGAAGACTCACTCTATGCCGCCACCTACGAAGCCTACGAACGAAACGACTATGCCCAAGTCTCCCGAAACTATGCCACGTCGACCACAGACTTCCCGAACGGAGCGCATCGGGCCAAATTCATGTTCATACAGGCCATGAGCCAACTCTACACCGGACAACGCGACAGCTTCCTCGTCACGTTGAAACAGGTGATCGCTAAATATCCGAAGGACGAAGTGACGGAAATAGCCCAAGGCATCGCAAAAGGCATACAAGAAGGGCGCTCGCTGACCGACGGCAAATATGACGCCAGCGACATTTGGAGCCGGCGTACGGCAGCGGCACAACAAGACTCGACGGCGACGGCACAGCAACTGAGCGATGAACGCCTCTGCAATTTCGTATTCATGCTGGCCTATCCGGAAAACACTTTGGACGAAGACCAACTGCTGTACGAAATGGCCCTCTATAACTTCACGAGTTTCATGGTGCGCAATTTCGACATCAACATCGTGAAAGCCGACGGACTGGCACAGATGCGCGTAAGCGGATTCCTCAATTACGACGAGGCACATGCCTACGCACAGAAACTATATGCCGACCCGCACATGAGCGTCGTGCTCAAAAACATCCGGTCCATCATCATTTCGGAGAACAACCTGAAACTTCTCGGCTCCGTATGCAGCTTCGACGACTACAAGAAGTTCTATGACAAGAAGTTCGCCCCGTTACAAGTGCCTAAAGGCTTGAAACTGGACGAGCCGACCTCCATCGAGATCCGTACGCCGGATGACGAACCGCCCGCCCAGGAGAAGAAAGACAACAATAATGAGGAGGAGGATACGGAC
>JAJPYK010000053.1 GCA_021205005.1 Paraprevotella sp.
GTTCTTCACAATCTTTACAGGGGTCTTGCCGCATGACGTGGAGGCGCAGATCAGAGGGAGGGTTACGGACGCTCACAATGGCGAACCCATCCCGTCGGTTGACATTTATTATGGAAAGCAGAAGGGCAGGGGAGTTGCGACGGATGCCCGGGGACGCTATTCCTTGCCGGCACCGGAAACCGGCGACACATTGATCTTTTCCTATATAGGTTACAATACCTATAAGATCTACGTGGGAGAGAATGAGCAACGCACATTGAATATACGCCTTCAGAGCCAGGACAAGGAACTGTCGGAATTGCTGGTCACGCCAAAAAAGAGGAAATACAGCCGGAAAAACAATCCGGCTGTCGAGTTGATGCGGAAAGTGATTGCCGCCAAGGGACAGAGCGACCTGAAACGGAACGATTTCTACCGTTATGACAAGTACCAGCGCATCACGTTCGGCTTCAATAACATTACCCAACGTTTCATTGACAGCAGTTTCCTGCGCAAATATCCCTTGCTGGTGAAACAAGTGGAGTTTTGCCCGCAAACGCAAACGAACATCCTCCCGCTGACCTACAACGAGACGTCCTCGGAACATCTTTACCGCAAACATCCCGAAACGGAACGCGACTATGTGCGCGGCACACGCTCGGAAGGATTGAACGAATTGTTTACGACCGGAGACATCGCTAACATCGTGTTGCAACGTTTCTTTACGGATGTGAACATCTATGACAACTCCATCAATCTGTTGGAACGTTATTTCACCAGTCCGCTGTCTTCCACACATGCCATATCGTTTTACCAATATTTCATCATGGACACACTGGAGGTGGAAGGAGACAAATGTATCGAACTAAGTTTCATCCCCCAGAATCCGCAGGACTTCGGATTCTCCGGACGACTGTGGGTGCTGGATGACAGTACGTACCGTGTGAAACGTTGTCTGGTCAATCTGCCTCTCCGTTCGAGCGTCAATTTTATCAGTGATCTGGTCATCGAGCAGGAATTCGCCACTCTTTCCAACGGACAACGGGTGCTGGTCAAAGACAATATGATAGCCGAACTGGGCGCACTGAAGCAGTATCATAACATGTTGGTCAAGCGCAGCACGACTTATACCGGCTTCGATTTCTCTCCGATATCGGACAAAGAGTTCGACCGGCGCAAGAATCCGCGCGAAGGAACGCCCGAAGTGAAAGACGAAGCTTTTTGGGCGCAATACCGGACAGACTCGCTGACACGTTCGGAGGCCGGCATGTCGACGATGGTCCAGGACCTGACGAAAAAAAGAGGATTCGGATGGATCTTGTGGATCGTGCGGGCTTTTGTGGAGAATTACATAGAAACGTCGCCGCCGGGAAAGAAAAACTATGTGGACTTCGGACCGGTGAATACGGTAATCTCGTCCAACTTCATCGACAAGGTGCGCCTGCGCGCCAGTCTGCAAACCACGGCCAACTTGAATCCGCACCTCTTTCTGAAAGGGTATGCAGCCTATGGCGTGCGCGACAAAAAATGGAAATATGAGGGAGAACTGGAATATTCATTCCTGAAAAAACAATATTCTCCGGAGGAATTCCCACGGAATTCCATTGCCGTTTCCACACGGTATGACGTCATGGCTCCGTCGGATGCCTTGCTGCCCACGGACAAAGACAACGTATTCGCATCGTTCAAGACGCAGACCATAGATCAGATGACTTATTTCCGCCAATATAATATAAGGTATATCTATGAGTTCAACAATCATTTCGGCATCACGGCGCAGTTGCGTCACATCACGCAGAATCCCACCGGCGCGCTGTTCTTCCGTTCCCTCTCGGGGCGCAACGTGCCGAAACTGACGCAAAGCGAGGCCACATTGAGCATGCGTTATGCTCCCGGAGAACAGATCGTGGTCACTAAACAACGGCGTCATCCCGTGAACCATAATTATCCGATTTACACCCTGATGCATACCGTCGGCTTCAAAGACGTGTTGGGCGGCGACTATGCGTCCAATTATACGGAACTTTCCGTCACGAAACGTTTTTGGCTGAACTCGTACGGACGTATCGACATTTACGGACGTGCGGGAGCGCAGTGGAACCGTGTGCCTTTTCCGTTGCTCATCTCTCCGGCAGCCAACAATTCCTATATCATTCAGCGGGGCATGTTTAACATGATCAACAACATGGAGTTCATGAACGACCGGTTCGTCTCGTTGGATGTGGAATGGGATCTGAGCGGCAAACTTTTCAACCGTATTCCTCTGCTGAAACACTTGAAGTGGCGCGAGGTAATCGGCTTCAAGACCCTTTACGGCACATTGACCGACAAGAACAATCCGTTCAAACAGACTGGAGCGGACGATCTGATGGAGTTTCCCTCGCGAAACGGCCAACCCACCAGTTTTGTCATGGGCGACACGCCCTACATGGAACTGAACGTAGGTATTCACAATATCTTCAAAATCCTCCGGATAGACTACGTGCGCAGATTGAACTACCTGAACGTGCCGAACGCGAAGAAGAACGGAGTAAGATTCGTGTTGCAGTTTGACTTTTAATGACGATTGAATATGGGAGCACCTTTAGCCGAAAGAATGCGTCCGCAGACGCTGGATGATTACATCGGACAGAAACATTTGGTGGGACCGGATGCGGTCTTGCGCAAGATGATCGATTCCGGACGAATTTCCTCGTTCATCCTGTGGGGCCCGCCGGGAGTGGGCAAAACCACGTTGGCGCAAATCATCGCCCATCGCCTGGAAACGCCGTTCTACACGCTGAGTGCGGTGACGAGCGGAGTGAAAGACGTGCGCGAAGTCATCGAGAAGGCCAAGAACAACCGCTTCTTCTCCCAGGCCAGCCCGATCCTGTTCATCGACGAGATACACCGGTTCAGCAAGTCGCAACAAGATTCGCTGCTCGGTGCGGTGGAACAAGGCACGGTGACGCTGATCGGCGCCACGACGGAAAACCCTTCCTTTGAGGTCATCCGCCCCTTGTTGTCGCGTTGCCAATTATACGTACTGAAAAGTCTGACCAAGGACTATTTGCTGGAATTGCTCCACAAGGCTTTGGAAAAGGATCTCGTACTGAAGTCCAAGCACGTGGAGCTTCGGGAGACGGACGCCATGCTGCGTTACAGCGGGGGCGACGCCCGTAAGTTGCTGAACATACTCGAACTGGTGGTGGAAGCCGACGGGACGGACCATGTCGTCATTACCGACGCCATCGTGGCCGAACGGTTGCAACAAAACCCGTTGGCTTACGACAAGGGAGGGGAAATGCACTACGATATCATTTCGGCTTTCATCAAGAGCATCCGCGGCAGCGATCCCGACGCCGCTCTCTATTGGCTGGCCAGGATGATCGAGGGAGGCGAAGATCCGGCTTTCATTGCCCGCCGGCTGGTGATTTCGGCCAGTGAGGACATCGGGCTGGCTAACCCCAACGCGATGCTGTTGGCCAATGCCGCTTTCGACGCCGTGATGAAAATAGGATGGCCGGAGGGACGCATTCCCTTGGCCGAAGCCACGGTGTATCTGGCCACAAGCCCGAAGAGCAATTCCGCTTACCGGGGCATCAACGATGCCCTGCAACTGGTACGCCAGACCGGTAACTTGCCGGTTCCCCTGCATCTGCGCAATGCACCGACCCAATTGATGGAAGAATTAGGCTACGGCAAAGGATATAAATATGCTCACGACTATCAGGGGCATTTCGTCGAACAGCAATTCCTGCCCGATGAGATTCGCGACAAACGCATTTGGTATGCGCAGGAGAATGCCGCAGAGGCCAAACTCAAGGAACGAATGTTGAATTTGTGGAAAGAACGCTATAAATAAAGCGACTTTCTTCTGCGATATACATATCCTGCTGACACACAGAAAGATATCCAAACCTCCTTTCAACCTCGTTTTTTTCTGCGGCAAGAATGAAATCGTTCGGCGCAGAATGAAAAATTTTTCTGCGCCGAACGCGGCGTCATCGACCGCAGATTTTTCTCTGCGTCTTTATTTGTCAGATTATTTTGTAGTCCGAAGCTCAGATTGTAGTCTTTCCGTATCATTTCTGTCGGCCGCTTGCCATGAAATTGCAGTATTTTTATTAACTTTGTCTGCTGCAAAATAATAAGTTGAACCATTAAAATGAACTAAATCCAATGAAGAGCGATATAGAGATAGCCCGTGAATGTAAATTGTTGCCGATCGAAGCCGTGGCCGGAAAAGTACAAATCCCCGTAGAGGAGCTGGAACACTACGGCAAGTATATAGCCAAAGTCCCCGAATCCCTGATCGACGAGGAGAAGGTGAACCGGAGCAATCTGATTTTGGTCACAGCCATCACTCCGACAAAAGCCGGTATCGGAAAAACGACCGTGTCCATCGGTCTGGCGCTCGGCCTGAGCCGGTTGGGCAAAAATAATATAGTAGCTCTTCGGGAACCCTCTTTGGGTCCGTGTTTCGGTCTGAAAGGCGGAGCTGCCGGAGGAGGCTATGC
>JAJPYK010000165.1:0-236 GCA_021205005.1 Paraprevotella sp.
CGGGGTGCTTTGATCGGACCTACGATCGTCAGGGGCAGATGCTTCATGCCGAAGTAGCCGAAGAGCCAGGAAGAAAGCACGATGCAGGATTTCAGCAGGATATACTTCTGTACCTCCCAACCGGCTGCGGGAATGTAAAACGTATTCGTCTGGCTTATCGCTCCGCCGGCCGAACACAGGATGAGCGGCAGAAAGATCAGACTGCAAAACAGCGTGTTGAGGAACAATACGGGGAT
>JAJPYK010000165.1:246-4448 GCA_021205005.1 Paraprevotella sp.
ATTATCCACTTCAAAACAGCGGGAAGGATAGACGATATCCACCAGAAACAGGGCGTTTCCCGGCACGGAATCACCGGCCCGGCAACGGTCTTTCCCTTCGATTACGGCCCGGAAACCGTCCACCGACAATTTATCCCGCCCCACGTCGAGCAACGTGCCGACAATGGCGCGGACCATGTTGCGCAGGAAACGGTCGGCCCGAATCTCGAAACGCCATTCGCACGGTGAGAGCTCCGTCCAACGAGCCTCCATGATGCGACAGTCATTGGTTTTCGTATCCGTATTCACTTTGCTGAAACTGGTGAAATCGGTGTAATCAAACAGTGTGGCCGCGGCCTCGTTCATCTTCCCGAAGTCCGGTTTCCGATACAGCCGACAAGAGTAAGCACGCAAAAAAGGCGACTTCCCGTAATGCAGAAAATAGTGGTAGGTGCGCGAGACCGCATCGAAACGGGCATGTGCGTCCGACGCCACGGGAACGGCCTTATATACCGAAATGTCCGGAGGCAACACGCGGTTGAGCTTGTCCGTCAACCACAGCCCGCCTATCCGGCGCAGCGGATCGTCGGCATACTCGAAATCGAAGTGCGCCACCATCAGCCGGGCATGCACGCCGGTGTCCGTCCGTCCCGCCCCCGTCACCTTCAGGTTCCGACGCAAAAGGGTGGACAGGGCGTCCTGCAACACTTCCTGCACGCTGATGCCGTTCGGTTGGATCTGCCAACCGTGGTAGCGCGTGCCGTCATAAGCCAAATATAAAAAATATCTTTGCATCCGTTTGATTGATAAACGGATGCAAAGATACGCATTTTTATGGGAGGATTTTCACTTTACGATATAATAATCGGGTTTCAGCCCTTTCAGGGCATCGGCACGGCGGGCTTTCTTCACCCAAATGCCGCCCAACGTATATACGTTGACCCAATCGTCCGGACTGCCCGCTTTCACGGCTTCTACCGACGAACCGCCGTCATCGTAATCGCTCATCTGGATGTCGTCCACGTTCAACCGCTTGCCGCTTGAACCGGAGACTTCGAACCTCAGGCGGATCAGTCCGTCTACGTTCAGCTTGTAACCGTAGCGGTTCCACTCTCCTTTCGTAAAGGCCTGATCGGTGACCACAGGCGTCCACGTCTGTCCGCCGTCCTGCGAATAGCTCACCGTCAGTTTTACGCCGGTATCCGTCCCAAACAGTCCGGCATAGTTCCACAACGAGTCGCAACCCTCCGTTTTGTCGTCCGCCATCTCCAATACGCTCTCCGTTCCGCTCTTGGCTTGCATACGGACAGAACTGTTGCCGTTCTTAAGGTCGCTCTCAAGAGATCCGATCATCACTTGCTTCATCGTCCAAGGAGCTACGGTACAATTGACTTGTGCCTCGGCATATCCGTTCTTGCTGCCCGTCTCGAATTCCTCGAAGAACGATTTCAGACTGTCTATTTCTCCATCCAAAGGAATCACGATGTCTGCCACTCCCTGCGTGGACAGTACTACCTCGCCCTCGGCCGTACCTTCTTGCGGCAGGCTTCCCAGGCGCACCTGAATGCTTTGCGATGTACCTTGAACGGTGGCATTCTGCCCCCATTCCTGACCGTCGGCACTTACTTCAAAAGGCGATTCCGTGGTTACGGTGGTCACCTGCTGCGGCACCTCAAGGGCCGTGATGCCGACCGTCTGCGGGATAGAAGCCCTTCCGGGGATGGTCGTGAAGTGCATTTCCGATACGCTGGCCGTAAATACGGGCGTCACGCTCGGCATGACAACTTCCACTTCGTTGGAGGTCATCGTTGTATTTCCGTCCTTATCGAGCAGATCGACCTTATAATAATAGGTGGTGGAAGCTTTCAGATTATCGATTTTAAGAGAGGTCCCGCTCACCGTCTTCGGGAAACCGTCCAGCATTTGGGACACTCCCTGCTCGTATTTCGTATAGCATTCCACTTCGTAAGTCAAATCTTCTCCCATCGACATCCATGAGGCCGTGAAATATTTCGAGTTCACCGAACACGTCACGTCTTTGGCCTCATACGCAGGCACTCCGTCCACAATTTCCACTTTCAACACGTTGGTCTGCGTAATCCCGTCGCCTTTCAGCGTCAGCACGGCCTTGTACTCTCCCGCGCTCTGCGCCTCACAGTCGATCTTCACCGTAGTGCCCTCGAGCACTTCTTCTCCGGTCAATGTCGTTTTGTCCGGCGTCATCTCTGCATGGTCGGACGAGAGGATCAGCCCATCGGCCAGATTTCGTCCGCGGATCTCCAATTCTCCCTGAAATCCTTTGGACAGAGCCTGCAAACCGTAGTCTATCGTATCGCCCGCAGCCGGCACGAAAAGTTCCGGAGCGGTCTCGTTCCGATTCACATAAAAGGCGTATTCCGTGCTGTCTCCCCCAATATAGGTGGCCAGTTGGGGATAGTCCACAAAGGGATTCCGATTGCCTTGTATCTTGAATACGGCTTCATTACGTTGCCGCTCGATGCTGTCCACGGGGTCAGCCTGACTCCACGCCAACAGCAACTGGCTCACCCAGGGACGTAAAGTCGGATAACGGTCTTTCTCCACCGTCAACAGTCCTTCGTCAGTCTGCCACAGATCTACGTAATCTTCGTAACATGTAGCCATTTAAAAATAGGTACGTGCGAAGTCGCCTTTCCACTGATCGGCAGGCTCCCATACGGTAATCAGCGAATCCGCACGGTAAGAAGTGGACTTTCCCACCCGTGTCACTCCGTTGTCGAATGATGGCGTATCCGTCACCACTCCTATCGGATGATTGCTTTTCCTCCCGTTTGCCGTGCCGTCGCTCGGGAACAAGTTGAAAAGATAGCAATAGGCGTTATTCACCGTATGTCCCCACCAACTGTTGGGAAAGGAATGCTCGATATTCATTCCGGCCACGGCATTCAATCCGTTGAACTCCCGAACCTCGTCACTATAACGATCGCGCACCGTACCGTCCGGCATACGGTCTGTGGACACGAAACCGGACCACGTGTAACCCTCTCCCTTTCCGCCGTAATTCAATACCTTTTCCGGCTGAACCAACTCATGAAGTGCCGTCTTAAGTTCCGACTTTTTCAGGCCTTCCACCGATCGATAATATGTCTCTTGTCCGTAGGCCGACAAGCCACAGATCGCCAGACACCAAAATCCTAAGAAAAAATGTTTCATACTTATTTGATTTGCTTAAAGGCAAATATACGATAAAAAAACACCGGAACGCTTTCCGACGAATGAAAAAAAGACAACCTGCCCGGTTTTTAACCTTGCAAGAGAGACAGTGCTGTGTTCTGTATCCGAATTGTATTGCTATGCCTTCAACTCGTCCTTGCAGTGTGTACCGGTCAGGTTGTCTTGTCGACCCGAATATATTTCTCGGTGACTATTCCGTAGCCGGAGCTTCCGTAGCATCCGGTGCCTTGTCGATCAGATCCATAAATTGATCCAGTTTCGGAGTGATGATGATCTGTGTACGACGATTGCGCTGTTTACCTGTCGGCGTGTCGTTGGACGCGATCGGATTGTATTCTCCGCGGCCGGCTGCCGTCAGTCTCTTCGGATCCACCCCGTAATCATTTTGCAAGGATTGTACCACAGACGATGCACGCAACGCACTTAAATCCCAGTTATTCCGGATGTTGGTCCGCGAAATGGGATCTGTGTCCGTATTGCCTTCGATCAATACGTCATAATCTTTATAATCGGTGATAATCTTGGCTATTTTGCTCAACGTCTCCCCTGCGCGATCGCTGATTTCATAGCTGCCCGACTTGTAGAGCATATTATCCGCCAACGAAATATATACCACGCCTTTCAAGACCTGTACGTCTACATCTTTCATTTCGTCGCTGGTCAGAGAACGCGTAAGATTATTCGTCAATACCATATTTAAAGAGTCGGACTTGTCCTTGGCTTCCACCAACTGTTTAATAAACTTATTGGAAGCGTTGATCTCGTCCACTAACTTCGAAATGTTCACATTGCCCTGTGAATTTTGTTGTATGCTCTTATCCAAAGAATTCTGCAAAGCGGCATAAGAAGCCTTGAGATCTTCGTTCGTTTTCTGGGCCTCCGCCAAACGATCTTCCAGACTCTTGGACGAGGTTCCGCAGGCCACCAGCTTCATTTTCGTATCCTGATAGGTCTTATCCAGATTATTATAATCTGCCTGCAACTGAGCATAATGTTTCTTCGTTACACAG
>JAJPYK010000124.1 GCA_021205005.1 Paraprevotella sp.
TGGGGCTACCGCTATGGTTGGGGGAGTTGGCGCTCAGCAATTGCTACGCACCGCTGTCGGTCGTAGTATGGCAGCCTCTGCAACACATGCATCACGTACTGTGGTTAACGCTGCGTTCAAGACCCAACTTGGCCAGCAGGTAGTTGAGAAAACAGCATCCTCTCTTGTTGGGAAACAGATTGTAGGGCAGGCTGCCAAGAATGTCTTGACAAAAGGTATGCGTACCAACATGGTTACTGGTGGCGTGATGCTTGCGGCGCAAACGATACCGGATGCCGTTAAGGTCTGCCGCGGAAAAATGTCTTGCGGACAATTCTGTGAGAACACGGCCAGCAATGCGGCCGGACTTGGCGGCGGTTATGCCGGAGCTACAGCCGGTGCAGCAATCGGTACAGCCATTTTCCCCGGTGTAGGTACAGTTATCGGTGGTATCATCGGTGGTATCGGCGGTGGTGTGGCCGGGTCAAGCGCTATGAGAGGTTTGTGTTCTTTATTCCATAAACGCAAGAAATGAGAAGAAAGCCTCATACGGTTATAACAACGAAGCGCAGGCTTATTCCTGTAAAACCAACAAAGAAACGAGATTATGGTTATATGTCCAAGACCTACTAATAGTGCTTCCATAGTGTTAGCCCTGGCTACACTTATAGCTACAGCACTGCTTTCAAAGAAGCGCAATTGGTGATAGTATTCTTTGATAGATCGCTGTCATATTGAGCCATAACCCTCTTTTCCAAAAGAGGATACTATTGTAAATCTTGTAGGAGCATAATCATCTCCTGCAAGATTTAAGTTTTATGAAACTCTTAAACTTCCTGACTTTGGAGAAGAAGTTAGCAGTAATATTTCGGGAGTAACCCGAAAGGTTTTGAGTAACTCAAAACATACCTTGCTGATTTTTCGTGAAATCAAAAATCCGTCAGAAAACGGATTGGGAAAATCGCTGTTATTCCGACTCGCAAAACATCGTTTTCCGATGTCTAAGCTGCCCAAAAGAAGAACGAAAGCTGAGAGTAATGATGTTCATAGGTATACTTGCCTGTTAGTACGCATGGTCGCACACACGCTTGCCTGCCGGCATGCCTGTCCTCCTGCTTGCCAGTAGGCAAGCGAGCAGGCAGACCGGCAGACCAGCCATTCCGAAAGTAGGCAAACTCCATTATAAAATATGAAAAAGGTGTAAAGTTAAAGACAAGGTATATCCTCTGATTTTTATCATCAATATGAACAGCGAAGATATAATTAGAAGAAGATTAGAAGATGTTTTGATTTTCTCTAATTTTCAATAGAATAGTTTTGGTAATGAGAGAGAAAAACACTACGTTTGCAAATGAGGAAAGCGTTCTTTTGATTAGTGCAGAGCATTGCAGAATGAAGAAACTCGCTGGTTTCCAAATCGTTACCTGTTAAGCCGACAATATTTGTAAGTTTCTTGTTTCCAATGGATAAGAAGAAATGATATGTCTTGCAACATGAAAGGATATGTCCTTTGTTATCCCGCACTCTTTCATCACCTTTTTTAGAGATTTGCAGATAGACCAATAATTGAGATTGGGAAACACGAGATTATCCTCTTGACAGGAACGGTAACGCTCAATTATCTGCAATGGAATATCCAGTAGTTTCACTTGGAACGGTACTTTTATCTTGTGGCGTTTCGACAATATCCACTTCTCACCGTTCACTTCCACGATGTTGTCATTCGTCAGTTCCTTTATGTCCACGAAAGAGAGGGCTGTGAAACTGGCGAAAACAAAAATATCACGGATATAAGAATGTTTTGCATCCCCGAACTCGTGCGTCATCAACGCTTTCAATTCATCTTCCGTCAGGTACTCACGTTCTTTCACATTGGGACTAATGTGGAGTAGTGCGAACGGGTTTCTCGGTATCAGTCCGTTAAAGTGCGCACGCATGACCACGCCTTTCAGCCACATGCACTTTTCCCATATCGTTCCGTTATGCAATCCTGCTTCTGTTGAAAGGTAGGCGGCAAACTCCTTGATGAAATCGGGAGTAATTTCCAGCATGGACATATCCGTCCGTCTGTAGAAAGACTTAATGAATGCTGCCACATGGTTTCTTGCCACTACCCGTGAACGGTAGGTTGCCATCACCCAATCTTTGCCGACACGCTTCTTGAACACTTCGTTCTCACGGTCGAATGCTTTAAGCAAAGTTTCATACTCACAGCTAATTCCCTGATAGGCGTTACGCACCATTTCCGCTGTTACGAACGCTTCACGGTCGGAAATACGCTGGTAATGCTTGATGATTTGCGCCTTGATGTTGTCAAGGGCAAGGTTGATGTTGCGAGCTTCCACACTCTTGCCTTTCGCCTTGTTTCCCTTCACATCCCAAAGCGTTTTCGGGATGCTCTGCTTGCAACTGAACTGTGCCACAGTCCCGTTGATTGTCACTCGTCCCATGATGGGGACAATGCCGTTTTTCTCCTTGCTGCCGTTCACGTAGAACAGCACATTGAATGTACTCCTTGCCATACTCGTTTTTTGTTTGCCAAGTTAAAAATCAACGAGTTAGACCTTGTAAGCCAAATACAGCCATACGGAGAAACTTTCAGTGCCATGTGTTAAAAATCACATTTCAGCGGGTAATGATTTGGAGACCGTTCTTCTTCAATATTCCGTTTTCCTTTGCATTACCTCGTTTTTTCCTTTGGCACCGTTTGGCTTCATAAACGCTTTTAGACTAAGCCATTCAGTGCATTTCTGTCTCTTTTGTACCGTTATTCCAGAGATTTATCGTAAATATGACATCGTATGTTTGAGTTGCTGTTGCTGATATATCTGTTGCCGATAGTAGTGATAGTATTGCTGCTGTTCAGGTTGGCGAGATGGCTTGTCCGAAATACATTCAGGCTGTTGTGGTGGCTTGTAAGGAATAGCCTTGTCTTGCTGGGCAAAGGCCTGATGCTGGCTTTCACGCTGATTATGACGGGTAAGATTTTCAATCGGTAGGAAAAGCCGTACCTGCCCAATATGACAGATACGACTCAGTGGATGGTGGGTAAGTTCTTCCCTTTACGTTGATAATTTTAGGCTGACTGTCGGCTAAAATCCCTTGCCTTTGCTCCGCTCATATACTACTTCCTTTTGAGAATCACAATTAGTCAGGCGGAACTGGACGTTACAGCCTGTCGGTATGTCTTTGGGCAACTGTTTTACAAGTTCCGCAATGACTTCATCCACATTACTGAAACCTATATCCGTAAGTTCTCCCACAACTTTCCCTTTGAAATAGGCACGTCCGTAAATCATCATCTTCTTGGAAATACGGAACATCTTGTCTGCCGGTTCCTCTATGTCACGGGCTTTTCCCTGTTTGCTCTTCTCGTCGCTAAAGAAAATAAAGTCTATCACTTTGGCGTTTAACCGCCATGCCGGAGAGAAGTTTATTTTTACAGATTCTCTCGTTACATTCAATCCATGGCTGTGGTTCATGCCGAATGCCACTTCATAAAGATTGGCATCACAGTCATTCTGTGCGATGGTCGCCCATGTGTGACGGAACGTATAGTAGCAGTAGTAGTCCTCTTTCTTCATTCCCATGTCGGCACAGATTTTCCGGATTCCATTGTTTACGTTTGCATTGAAGCTGTCGGAGTTGCTGTATCGTTTATGAAAATTGAACAGGTATTCCTCGTTTTCATCATGTGAGAGGTATTTGTCAAATGTGGACTGGATGAACGGCTCGACACGCATTTCAATGTACGCTTCGTCTCTGCGGCTATGGCGGGTCTTTGCACGTTTGTAACCGATAATTCCGTCCTTGTAGTTCTCCTTTTTAAGTTCGTACAAGTCAACCGTGTTGATTCCTCCAAGACAAAGGGAGAGGAGTGATACGTCACGGGCAAGTTCCGGCAGGGAAGAAATCATATTCGTTTCCGGGAGCAGCCGATTGAAAAACTCACGACAGGCTTCGGCACTGATGGCACGCTGAACACCGCTATCGGATTTTGGAATGTTAACTTTTAGCCAAGGGTTGAATTTTATTCGTAAAACACCCCGTTCTTCATCATTTAATTCAATGATAGCCTTTTTGAAAATCTGACGGATGCACGTTGGATACATTTCTTTAGCTCGATTGGTCTTAGATAAATAATCTATCCATTGAATTATAACGGAAGAAGATAAAAGACTGAATTTTATTTGGTTTGTTCCCACGAAACGCTCTAAATGATTTATGGCAAGTTTATAGTTTGTTGCCGTTCGTTCATGACCTTCTGACTCCATTTTGGCAATGTATCTTCTGGCATATTCACTAAAATTGTCTTCTTCTTCACTATTAAGTAAATACTCAATAACTTCTTTAAGTTCCCAGGGTTCTGCATTAATACGATTCAATCTATCCGAATATTGCCGTATAAGC
>JAJPYK010000153.1 GCA_021205005.1 Paraprevotella sp.
GAAAAAGCCCGCCATTGACGTGATGTTTAAGAATGACAGGCAACTGGCTATCTTCTGATTCGTATTTCGAACTCACGTTATTTTATTTTTAAGGATAAAGCAACAGTAATGAAATCTTGTGGATAAACGAAAATGTGGGACCGTTTTTATGCTTCCAGTTTGGTGAGGCTGCAAAAAGAGTCTCTTATGGGAGAACCCGTAACAAAATGACAGGATTGGACGGATATGAATACATGTTTTAATGTGTGAAAAAGAGGAAATAGGGGAAGGTTTGTGAAAACCGAAGCGGATTTATTGCTCTTATCGTGCATTTCTCTGCCAAAATCCGGAATTCTTTCAGCCGAACAAAAAATCGTTTGGCTGAAAGCGGAAAATATTTCTCAGCAGATTGGGACGGGAATCTCCGGAAAATGGTGTGAGAACGGGATGGAGTGGGGGATGAAGACTCCGGAAATGAAAGGTTTTTCTTCTGTTTGGAACGGAAAGGCATACAAAAATGCCTGCCACATTGGTCACCGTTTCCGGCTTTTCCGTGACAGGCATTGGTTTTCGTATGGACGGTGGCGTTGTGCACCATTTCAGGTGTAAGCGAACCATCCGCATAGGTGTCAGAATGTCATTTCACCGATGCGCGAGAATCGCGTGGAACCGACGTGTGCTTCACCGGCATGCAAATGCGTCGTTCTTGTGGGGGCATGTTTGTCGTTTTGTCAAACTGTCAGGAGGAGGGATTAGAAGAATTTCACCTCTTCTCCCGTCACTTCGCTCAACAGCAGGTTGGCCAATCGACTCGTGCCGAGGCGCAGCCATTGGTTGGTCAGCCATCTTTCGCCTAAAACCTCTTTGACGATGGTGTAGTATACAAGGGCATCGTGTACCGTGTGCATGCCTCCTGCCGGCTTAAAACCGATCTGTATGCCCGTCTGGTCGTAGTATTCCTTGATGGCCTGACACATGACATAGGCCGCTTCCGGTGTAGCAGCCGGATCGAGTTTCCCGGTGGACGTCTTGATGTAGTCTGCTCCGGCATACATGGCCAACAGGGAGGCTTTCTTGATGTTCGCGGCAGTCTTCAGGCAGCCCGTTTCGAGGATGACCTTCATCTTATGGTTGCCGCAGGCGGCTTTCAGTTCGCTGATTTCATCGCAGAGCGTCTCATAGTCGCCGCTTAGGAACTTGCCGACGGACATGACGATGTCGATTTCCGTGGCGCCGTCCTTGATGGCCAGGGCTGTTTCGGCCACTTTGACTTCGATCAAGGCTTGCGAGGAGGGGTAACTGCCCGACACGCAGGCCACTTCCAAGCCTTCCACTTCGAGCGATTGGCTGACGATTTGGGCGAAACAGGGATAGACGCAGATGGTGGCCACGTGCGGCAGGTCGGGGTAGGTGTCTTCGAATGCGTTCACGCGCTCCGTGAATCGCAGGATACTTTCTTCGCTGTCCGTGGTGTTCAATGAGGTCAGTTCCACGCTGCCCATCAGGAATCGTTTGACTTCCGTAGTATTGTTTTCCGGCACTTTTTCGGCGATGATTTTCGCTACGGCTTCTTTCACGGCCTCGTCGCTGAGGTCAAGATCGTATTTCTTCAACGCCTGTTCGTATTTGCTTTCAGGTTCATGGTGATGTGCATGCTCGTTCATGATTCAATGTAATTTGGGGTTATTAATATGTCTTTCCTTGTCTCTTAGGGTTTTCTTTTCGATGCTTTTGCGGAGGGCTTCCGTCAGGTTGACACCGGTCTGGTTGGCCAGGCAGATCAATACCCAAAGCACGTCGGCCATTTCTTCTTCCAGATTATCGTTTTCACCCTTTTTGAACGATTGGTCGCCGTAGCGACGTGCTATGACGCGGGCCAGTTCGCCCACTTCTTCGGTCAGACAAGCCATATTGGTCAGCTCGCTGAAATAGCGTACGCCGATGGTCTTGATCCACTCGTCCACTTGTTTTTGTGCTTCGTCTATCGTCATATCTTCTTTGTTTTTATTCTTTGTTTTTAGTATCCATGCAGATGGTGACCGGACCGTCGTTGAGCAGTTCCACCTTCATGTCGGCTCCGAATTCTCCGGTTTGTACGGGTTTGCCGAGCGTTTCGCCCAGCCTCCGGCATAAATTTTCATAGAGCGGTATGGCTGTAGCGTGGCCGGCGGCACGGATGTAAGACGGCCGGTTGCCCTTCTTGTACGAGGCCATCAGGGTGAACTGGCTGACTACCAGTATGTCGCCTCCCGTGTCGAGAATACTTTTGTTCATCACGCCGTTTTCGTCGTCGAAGATGCGCAGTCCGGTGATCTTCCGACAGAGCCAGTCTATATCTTCCTCGTTGTCAGCTTCTTCTATGCCCAACAGGATGAGCATGCCCTGTTGTATGCCTGCTTTGAGACGGCCGTCGATGGTGACGGAGGCGTGGCCGGTGCGTTGTATTACGGTTCTCATGTCCTTTCGTGTGCGGTTTAATTTCTACAAATATACTAAAAAGGAGGCCATGTCAGGCTTCTCGCGAGAGGTTTTCTTGGATTATTTTTGCCTTGGCCGGACCGATTTCTGCGGCCAGTTCGTCGAACGAGGCTTCGCGGATGCGCTTTACGCTTTTGAACTTCCGGAGCAGTAGGGTCTTGGTCTTTTCGCCGATCCCTTTGATAAGATCCAAGGCGGACGCCGTCTGGTGCTTGCTGCGTTTGTAGCGATGGCAGGTGATGGCGAAGCGATGTACTTCGTCCTGGATTTGCGTCATGAGCCGGAAGATCGGACTGTCGGTTTTCATCCCGATAACTACGGGCGGAAAGCCGAACAGCAATTCATTGGTGCGGTGGCGGTCGTCTTTGGCCAGTCCGGCGATAGGGATGTGCAGTCCGAGTTCATCCTCCACCACCTCGCGCACGACTTCCATTTGTCCTTTTCCGCCATCGGTAATGATGAGGTCGGGTAGTTCTCCGTCTTCCTCCATGATGCGCGAATAACGGCGGTGCACCACTTCCTTCATGGAGGCATAGTCGTCCGGGCCGACCACGGTTTTGATATTGTATTTACGGTAGTCCTGTTTGCTCGGCTTGCATTTTTTGAAGACCACGCAGGCGGCCACGGCATCTGTTCCGGAGATGTTGGAGTTGTCGAAACATTCGATGCGCATGGGCATCTTTTCGAGGTGCATGGCTTGCTGGATTTCCTTCATCAGGCGTACGCTTTTCTGTTCCGGATTGAGTATCTCGGCTTGTTTGAGCCGGTCGAGTTTGTATTGCTTCACGTTCAGGATGGAGAGCTCGAGCAATTTCCGTTTGTCGCCCCTTTGGGGAACGGTGAAGATGACGTTTTCCATTTCCATGTCGATGGGAAAAGGCACGATGATTTCCGGAGAATGGCTTTTGTAGCGTTCGCGCATTTCGGTGATACCCAGCGTCAGAAGGTCTTCCGGCGTCTCGTTCATGCGCTTTTTATATTCGAAAGTGAATGCCTGATTGATGCTGCCGTTTGTCACGTGCAGGTAGTTGACGTAAGCCGAATTGCCGTCGTCCTCGATGGAGAACACGTCGATGTTATGGAGTACGCTGCTCACCACCTCGCTCTTGTTCCGGTAGCTCTCTATCAGGTCGTATTTGCGTTTGAGCGACTGAGCCTCTTCAAAGCGCATATCGGCCGCCAGAGCCTGCATGCCTTGCAGCAGGTCCCGGCTGATTTCCGCCGTATTTCCCTTTAAAATTTCCTTGGCTTCCTGGATCGACCGGAGGTAGTCTTCATGACTTTGCGCACCGATGCACGGGCCTTTGCAGTTCTTGATATGATATTCCAGGCATACGTTATACTTGCCGTTGCGGATGTTCTCCGCCGTGAGCGGCAGGTGGCAGGTGCGTAGCGGATAGAGGTTTTTGATGAGTTCGAGCAGGGCGTTCAACGTAGGGATGTGGCTGTATGGACCGAAATAGGTGGAGCCGTTGCGCACGATGTGACGCGTTTTGAAGATGCGCGGAAAGTATTCGTTCGTCACGCAGATGGAAGGGTAGGTCTTATCGTCCTTGAGCAGCACATTATAGTGCGGTTTATACCGTTTAATGAGGTTGTTTTCCAGCAAAAGCGCGTCTTCTTCGGTGTTCACCACCACGTATTTGATGTCCCTGATCTTGCTTACCAGCATGGCCGTTTTCCGGTTCTGATGGTCTTTGCTGAAATAAGAATAGACTCTTCTCTTCAGGTTTTTGGCCTTTCCTACGTAGATGATCTCCCCTTCATCGTTCAGGTACTGGTAGCATCCCGGACTGTCGGGCAGATTCAACACGATGCCTTTCAAGTAGGCGTCCAATTTCTCTTTTTCTTCTGTAGTCATGTCTTTTTTGATGGATATAGGGCGGGGCGGATGAGTGGGGGTGATAGGGATTCCGCTCGATTTTCGCC
>JAJPYK010000233.1 GCA_021205005.1 Paraprevotella sp.
CTTGTAGTTATATATAAAGCTATATTCAAATGGAATATTGAGGTAATGTTTTCTAAAACTGGAAAGCAAGCTGTAAGTTGCCCTGTAATTAAAGTTAGAGCTTCGGTAATTGTCCATATAGTATTTGGTCTTCTGCTCATTGCCTGTATTGCTTCCTTTATTCCAATATGACATCTCATAATGAGATTTGTCGGCAGAGTCATAATCCGTATATTGGTATCCACCGGAGACTTCAAGAAAATCTCTATTGAACTTTTTCGGTCTGAAAGCCAGGTAGAAATTAGTTCCGCCTGATAGCATGGTCCGTTTTTCCTTTTCTGAACTCCAAAGTTTGTTGATGAGGTTCTTTGTATATTCACGGGAGGCCGTCGGAGCAAAAAGGCTGTCCAAGGCTTCACCCTTATACTTCTCATTGATATTAGACTCCAGATCTGAACTTCTTGTCCAACTGTTGTATTTTTCTGTACTATAACTTGCATAAGGCGAGAATATAAAATAGAAACCATATCGAGGAAAAAACTGAATGGAGTTCTTAAAGTCGAGATACAGTTTGTTCTGTTGCGTATTCCATTCTTTACGCTGATAGATGTTTCCGGACGAGAAGAAAGTGGTGGAATATTGATTCATGTCAATATCCTCTTTGTTGTGAATGATGCCCAAACTATGAGTGGTTTAGATTGTTTTCTTCTTGTTTTGCAATAAGAGGTCTATGCCGCCTCCATACCGGTCTATGGTGCCTACGGGCTTCACATTGGAATTCCAGTTGCCGTTGCCATCAGGACTGCTCAGATCCGTGATGTTGTTGAGATTGCCATATACGGTCAGTCTCGTGCGGGGAGAGAAACGAAGTCCGAACAGCTTGGCGCTATACCGGTCTTCTATGCCGCCTCCAGCGTCCACATTGGCTGTCCATCCCACACTATATTGTTTTTTCAGGTTGACATCCATAACCAACGGCTGATCTCCTCTTTTTTCCAGTTCCATGGCCTTATCCCGGTCGCTTTGTTTTTCGTAGACTTTGATTTTATTCACCGTATAAGCCGGGAGGTTCTGTAATGCCATGGATGGATTGCCTTTGAAAAAATCTTCCCCGTTCAAGAGCAGACTGCTGACGAATCTGCCGTTGACATAGATTTGGCCATTTCCGCGAAGTTCTACTCCTGGAAGTTGGGCTACCAATTGGTCTAGAATGGAACCTTCTGCCAGTTGGAAGGCATCCGCATTATATATCACTGTGTCTTTCTTCATGACCATCTTGATCAATGTAGCTGTCACTTTCACTTCATTGAGTTTGTGTATAATTTCCCTATACATGGAGATGGGGTCTAAAATGACGGTGACTTTTCTTGCTTTGGTGTATTTTAAAGTCACATTCTTATATATGGAAGTATACCCTTCTTTTTCAAGGTGCAATATATAATTTCCCGTTCCTGGCACATTCCCTATTTGGTAATTAGTGTTATTTATGCCTTGATCGAACGACGTAGCTGTTCCTATGCAGACACTGTCCTGGTTCAGCAGAGAGACCTTGACGCCAGATAAAACATCATGCGTGTCCGCGTCCAATACTTGTCCCCATACGTCAAACCGTGTCGTTTGGTTTTGAGCTGCCGCATTGGATGAAACAACATAGAGTGCAATTAGAAGGGTAATCCAATGTTTTTTCATAAATTATTTCTTTTGGGTTCTCGGTTCAGTTTATACATCACATGGAACATGGCGTAGCGCGGCATGACGTTGTAATAGGTTCCCGTTTGTCCTTGTGCGTTCACGCTGTAACGTACATTGGTCCTTTTTTCGGGTATGTCCGTTAACGTGAAATTTGGGCATCCCAGAGTGCTGCCGATTGATTTGTCTTTTATGATTCCTACACTATCCGGAGTCATTAAGGTTAAGTTAACATCACGAATAGATTCTCTTGTAAAGGCATCGCGTACAGCCCCCAAAAGTTGGTATGGGGTTTGCTGCGCGGAAACCGTAAGACTGCATAATAGGCTGGGAAATACAATGTCACGTTTCATCATTGTCTTGAGTGGGTTCAGGCGAGGAAATGGGATTTTTCCCATACCCTCTTTTCATGAGATTTGTTAGAAAAATCCCATCATTCCGATACCACACGCACTTGATTGCGAAGACGACACTGTCGTCGTTCCATCGTGATTGATACAACTGGAATTAGTCGCACAGTTGGACTTGTTCGAACAACTACAATTCGTACCACAGTTACCATTGCTTGAACAACTGCAATCGCTGTTTGTGCTACAAGAAGTATTATTCGTGCAGGAACAGTTGGGGCCACAATTAGTATTGCTATCCAATACCCCAAAACCTCCACGCAGTTTTCCTTCCTTACTTTCTCCAAGCGGCCTGAAATCACCCTCTAAGAGCATTTTCAGAGATTTCTTTTTTTTCTTTCATGACCTTGATTTTAGTTAGACATAAGTCCATTATGAGCTTTCACCATTAAGGTTCATCCCAATAATGGACATCTTTCGTTTGTGCGGCATTCGCCATTTACCGGCGGACATTTGCAATTGGCTTTGCAATTACCATTCGGATCAACTGCTCCGAATCCTCCCTGTAATTTCCCCTCCTCGTTGATTTTAAGAGGGCTAAATCCGCTTTTTAAAAGCGTCTTTAGATGCTTCTTTTTTTCTCTCATATGCACTGCATTTAGATGGTTACACAAAACGTTCCAACAGGAACTCTACTCTATCTCTTACTATTTTTACTTTGTTAAGTTCCGTATAATACTTGATGCATCCATTGACACCCTGCTGCTCTAATTTTCCTTGACTGCATCCCCCATGACACAAGGGATAAATCCGGCAGGTCTGGCAGGTTGTATTACCATATTTGATTTTTTCACGTAATGTCCTTTTTTCATTCCATTCCAAGTTTCCGTCAGATGTCAGGACACCTTCGCGATTTACTTGGGTAAAGTCACGTGCCGAGCATTTGTATAAATCTCCATTATAGTTGACTATAAAATGGTTTGCATTATCCCCATAACAACGAGATGGGTTTATTACTTTGGCCTCACTGACATAAAATCCTTCTTTCATAAAAAGTTCTCGGATTTTTTTGAATTCAATCTGCATATCAACATCTGTTCGTAGAGAGTCTTGCCATACCTGTTGAAGGTCAATCCGTATTTTGTTTTTTTCTTCGGTCGACCCGTTTTTTATGTCACTCAGCACATCTACAAAGGTCCGTACATTATTTCCTGTACAATTG
Organism: Paraprevotella sp.; assembly: GCA_021205005.1. Lineage (GTDB taxonomy): Bacteria > Bacteroidota > Bacteroidia > Bacteroidales > Bacteroidaceae > Paraprevotella. The sequence goes on from JAJPYK010000233.1 coordinate 3,238, forward strand.
AAACGTAACGTGATCTGTACATCTTTATTTATGGCCATACGTATATTAGAAAGAATTTTTGCATAGGTTCCTTCTTCCGATGCCAAATGTCGGGTCTTATTGTGTATTTCTTCATTTCCATCCAAAGTTATTTGTACAGTCATAGGGTTCGCTAAGTGCAAGGATCGAACTTTGTCAACAACTTCGTCAGAAAGCAAATAAGAGTTACTCACAAAAGAAACTACGAACAGTTTACCTTCAGCATGGCACATCTCATCTATTTGAACGAGCAGAGGAAAAACCGTTTTTTCAAAATTCAATAGAGGTTCACCGCCGAAGAATGATATATGTACGCTTTTTAGTTTAGGTCCTGTTATCCTTTTACGGATTAGTTTGAGCATGGACGCTACTGTTTCCGGTGTCAAGTCTGTGTTTGCACGATGCTTTTCATAGCAATACCAGCAACGCACGTTACAGTCCAAAGTCGAATTGACCATGAGGCTTAAGCAGTCGTCTTTTTCCTCTTCTTCTTTCCACTTCTTGATGACTTCTTCCGCTTCGTTCGCCTCATTGTCCACGATGAACTGTTCCCGAAGTAAGTAGTCATAAAACTCGGGATGGATATCTTGGATGTGATCCACATCGCCGGATTCCAACCATTCTTTCAATTGGTTTTCCAACACGGCCATCTTTTCTGTCCAACAATTATACAAGACATAGTCTGGGCCTCTCTTGATGATAAAAGAATACTTACTTAATTTCATGGCATATGGCTTTTAGGTGAATTAAATTCAAAGCATAACCGAACAGGCTACGTCGTAGAACCGTCATCCACGTATTGGAAACTGCGGGTTTGCCTGTCATCACCATAGAGTGTGAGGTCTTTTCCTTGCAGGGCCTGCATAATAGGAGAAGCCGGACAAGCCAGATTGTAGATTTCATCTATACCTTTTATCATACAAGGTATGGTGATATCGTGTTCGACTAATTTAAAATGAGCTGTTTTTGTTAAAGCTGACACATTCTTCGGACTTCCTGTCCGGAAATTGTCCAGACAGATAACCTTATTTCCCTTATCTATCAGGTATTCAGAGAGATGCGAGCCTATGAATCCGGCTCATCCAGCAATAAGTATGCTTCTCATGG
>JAJPYK010000154.1 GCA_021205005.1 Paraprevotella sp.
CGTGCCTATTGTGTGGCGTGATGTCGATTGGAATTATGTGAACAATCGAATCGGAAACTATATGGATCCGCAATTATATTATGATCTGCGTGACCATATCTACGCTGACTTTTCTTATATGAATGTCAACGATTTGGGATGCTTGGAGTTTTCCGGTCGCTATCCTGATAATTTGCATGAGGAGATTAATAACTATTCGATTGTGGCCGGTGTGGTAGCCCGTCAACAGCAATTCGATATTATCCATGCGCATGATTGGTTGACTTATCCGGCTGGAATCCATGCCAAGCAGGTCAGCGGGAAACCTTTAGTGATTCATGTACATGCTACAGACTTCGATCGTAGTCGGGGCAATGTGAATCCGACCGTATACGGAATCGAAAAGAATGGAATGGATTATGCAGACTGTATTATGTGTGTGAGCGAACTGACACGCCAGACGGTGATCAATCATTATTATCAGGATCCCGCCAAATGTTTTGCTATGCACAATGCCGTGTATCCCTTAGATCCCAAACTTCAAGCTATCGTAGATCAGAGAAAGCCCAGTTCGGAGCGCAAAGAAAAGGTCGTGACGTTTTTGGGACGCATCACGATGCAAAAAGGGCCGGAATATTTTATCGAGGCAGCCAAGCGTGTATTGGATCGTACCCATAATGTGCGTTTTTGCTTTGCGGGAAACGGCGATATGATGAATGCTATGATTGAGATGGCCGCAGCTTACGGTATAGCAGATCGGTGTCATTTCCCTGGTTTCATGAAAGGAAAACAAGTTTTTGAGTGTTTTCGTGATAGTGATGTCTATGTGATGCCATCCGTGTCGGAGCCTTTCGGTATTTCTCCTTTGGAAGCCATGCAAAGCGGAGTTCCTTCGATCATCAGCAAGCAATCCGGTTGCGCTGAAATTCTCTCCAAATGTATCAAAGTCGATTATTGGGACATTGATGCGATGGCAGATGCTATGTATGCCCTTTGCATGTATCCGTCGTTACACGACTATCTTCAGGTAGAAGGTAAAAAGGAAGTGGACGGTATTACATGGGAGAAAGTAGGTCAACGCATCCGTAAACTGTATGATGAGACCATTCAGAAACATAAATAATCTAAAATTCTACGATATGAAAACGATTTGTCTTTATTTTGAGATTCATCAAAATATGCATCTGAAACGATATCGTTTCTTCGATATTGGTACGGATCATTATTATTATGACGATTATGAGAATGAGAATAGCATTACCCATACGGTAGAACAGTCTTACCAGCCGGCCCTTCAAACCTTGCTTCAGATGGCTAAGGAAAATGAGGGATACTTCAAAGTCGCATTTTCTATTTCGGGGTGTGCCATAGAGTTGTTGGAGATTTATGCGCCGTCTGTGATCGAACTATTGCAAGAACTCAATGAGACGGGATGTGTGGAATTCCTTGCCGAACCTTATTCTCATGGTCTTTCTTCGTTGGCCAATGAAGATACGTTCAAGGAAGAAACTTTCAGAATGGCCCGTAAAGTGAAAGATTTGTTCGGGAAAGAACCTACGGTGTTCCGCAACTCCTCTCTGATTTATTCCGATGATATAGGCAGTACGATAGCCTCTATGGGATTTAAGGGAGTATTGACGGAAGGAGCCAAACCTATTTTAGGTTGGAAGAGTCCGCATTTCGTGTATCATTGTACACAGAATCCGAATCTTAAATTGTTGTTACGCGATTATAAACTTTCGGATGATATTTCTCTGCGTTTCAATAACTCCACATGGAATGAGTATCCTCTGTTTGCCGATACTTATATGGATTGGATCGCTTCTATGCCAGAAGAAGAACAGGTGATCAATATTTTTATGGAATTATGTGCATTGGGCATATTCCAGCCCCTGTCTTCCCATATATTGGATTTTATCAAGGCACTTCCGGCCTGTGCCAAGCAGCGTGGCATTACGTTCTCGACGCCATCCGAAGTCATAGAGAATCATAAATCGGTGGCTCCTCTTGAAGTGACCTATCCGCTTTCGTGGGTGGATGAGGAAAGAGATATCAGTTGTTGGTTGGGCAATGGCATGCAGCGTGAGGCTTTTAACAAATTGTATAGTGTGGCTGATCGTGTGCGCATTTGTAATGATGGTCGAATCAAACAGGATTGGGATTATTTGCAGGCCAGCAACAATTTCCGGTTTATGACGACAAAGCCGAGCAGTTGGAATATGTATCGCGGAATTTACGATTCGCCTTATGATGCTTTTACCAATTATATGAATATCCTCGGTGATTTTATCAATCGTGTAAATGGCATGTATCCCAGTGATGTCGACAATGAGGAATTAAATTCGCTCTTGACTTTGATTAAAAATCAAGGTGAGGAACTTGATGTGAAAGATAAAGAGATTGTTCGTTTGAACGCTCGATTGAAAAAGCTATTATCCGAAGAAGACGATTCAAAGAAAGGGGCTGTAAATCATAAGAGTTCTACCAAATAGTAACAGCGGACTTTTCGAAGAAGATACAAAGACGTATTCAGTAAATGCCCCTGAAAAATAAGATGGCATATGAAGATGATGGATCATAATCACTTCATATGCCATTTTTATGGTGTATTTTCTTTGTTTTCTGGCCTGGACTTATCCGGCAAAGCTTGATGTAGCGGAAGGCGTCCGATAGCCTTTTCTGATTCTGTCTGTAAAACCGTGTCATGCTACTTTTCCGGTCTGTTTTTGATCCTATCTATCATTTGTACGGCATTTGCCGTATGTATTTCGACGAAAATCCACAGGATTTTCGTTTTTCTGTTCCGCGCCTTTATTCTTGAGAGTGAGTAATACTGTTTCTGAGTGCCGAAGCCGCCTTCAAGTCGGGTGACTCTCTACCTTGAGAGTTCACGTCTGAAAGTCCTTCTCAATGGCTCGTCTTTTTCTTTTTTACAGTAAGAAATACTTCGGATGGAAATACTGACAAGGTAGTTCTGATACGTCCCAACAAAACCGTTATGAAGTTCAATATACTTGAAGAAAGAATATGGATGATCTCTTCGTAAGAGAGCGACTGGTTTTATTTGCAAAGATAAGGAAATGAACAAACAAGTCCAATAAAAGAACAAAAATTCTTTCTTGATATTTCGGGCGAAGTCAGTAAACAATTGATGTACAATGAGTTGATACTGAAACTTATTTTTTAGAGCTTTCATTATCGTTCGTTGAGGTACGATAAAAACATATATTTAGTGAGGGCATGTTTGTGAAGAAAAGGAAGAATGGATAGGAATTTTGTCTCGTTTCCTTTCCGGATGGATAATATATATATATGATAATCAAATACATATTTATTCGGATCGCTCTCTTACGAAGAGAGCTGCATGAAATCAGGGAAAAAGCCTGTTTTATGGACGAAAAAGACGTAATCGATCATTCTGTATCGACGGCAACGCAAGGCGTTGGCGATGCCGTAGGCGTATTGAAAAAGAACTGGTACGTGGCGATTGTGAACAATAATACGGAAAAAAGCTGCGGAGAGAAATTGAGACAAGAAGGACACGAAATATACGTCCCGATTCAGAAAGAGACGCACCGTTGGCGAAATGGAAAAGTGAAAGTAGTGGAACGTGTCGTCATTTCCGCTTCCGTTTTTGTGCACTGTACGGAGAAGGAACGCAGGCAGCATGTCGTGACATTGCCTTATGTCAAACGTTTTATGACCGACAACGCGCGTGCGGCGGACGCTTTAGGGCGGCATCCCGTAGCCGTCATCCCCGAAAGTCAGATGGAAAAACTGCGCTTCATCCTCTATAATTCCGATGCGCCCGTAAGCATAGAGTCCTGTCCGGTAAGGTTGGGCGACCGGGTGAGAGTGGTGAGGGGCAAATTGCGGGGGATAGAAGGGCGCGTCATACGGAACGGAGACGGCAGCGCACACCTTATCGTCCAACTCGATGTGCTCGGATGTGCCCGTATGGATATTGCACCGGAGGATTTGGAGGTGACGGGGCGGCATCTTTCTTCCACGGAATGATGAAATCACGACATCCCGTTCCCCTTCCGTTTTTCTGCGCCGATCGATCCGCCAATCTGCGCCGATTGATTTTTCAATCTGCGCTTGTCGGAGCGTCAATCTGCGCCGACAGTTGGAAGAATATCTGTGAATGAAACTAATTTACTCATATACAATAAGATGGGACTTTTTGCGGTCCCGATGGAATGAAAGAGACTTTTCCTTACATAGACAGGTACGGCAGAAGAACCGAATGCACGCTCCGGTACGGAACATGCAGGAGGTTCATGCCTACTCCTGCGATCGGGAAAATGATGATATGCTATGACTGATACCTCGGAAAACAACAAACGCATCGCGAAAAA
>JAJPYK010000068.1:0-4005 GCA_021205005.1 Paraprevotella sp.
CCTTGTATACTGCTTACGGGGGGCTTCAATTCATGAGCGATATTCTGCGTGATTTGTTGCTTCATGCGCACCTGCTCTTCCTGCTTGGTGATGTCGGAAATGGAAATCTCGAAACTATTGTCCACAAAAAACGTCACGGCCAGACTGAATACATAACCGTTCTTGTCCACCACTAACATCTTCTGCCGGAGATCGCTTTGCACACTGTGTTCGCGCGACTTCTTGATAAAATCTACGAGGGGCTGCAACTCCTTCACCTGAAAAACCTCTTCTACCTCGCCGATATTCTTATCGGAAATCAAATTGAGATATTGTATGAATAGATTGTTGGCAAGCATCACATCCTTACCCGAACTAAAAATGGCCAGCCCTTCGTTGGAGATCTGTAAATGCGTAATGAGCTTTTCACGTTCACGAAACAAATCATCTTTGGCTTTGCGCAGACGGGTATAAATATCTATGATATGACGTGAAATCTGTCCCAAATCCGTATTCCCCAATTTCTTCAGATCATCGGTATCGACAGCTTCGTCTTGATCGGCCCGATAAGCAAAGATACGTAACTGGGTAATCATGGCACCCAAACGGGCCGTAAGATTATAGAACACCAAAAACAGAATGGCCGAAAGCAAAAAAGAGAACCATAAATATCCTTTGTCGGCATTCAGCATCTTAATCAGATCCGTATCATAAGGCAAAGCACTGCGTACAAAGATTTTCCTGTCCGGAAAGTAGTTGGCCGAATAGAAAAAAGATTCGCCCATGGTAGCCGATACTCTTTTGATGGAAAAGCCGTTTCCTTTGGCCAAAGCCTCACGGACTTCCTTACGGTCAAGATGGTTGCTTTTGATTTGACCGGAAGAGACATCATTGTCGAAAAGCACCTTTCCGCTCCGATCTATCAGCGTCACACGGAGATGACGGAGATGAAGCTCCTTACTATGTCTGGCGATATAGTCCTTCCCTGAGAAGTCGGCGTCGGACATGTGATCATACAAATCCGTATTGAACATCATCAGAGTGGAATTCAGCAATTCCGCTTTATGAATTTTCTCGCGATGATACTGATAATACAAGAAGCTCGCTACAAAAATGCCATAGATGACAATGACGGAAAAGAATAAATAGTGGCTGAAGGACAAGAAACACCGTTTCATCTCTATTCTTTTATTGAGGTATCGAAACAATAGCCATACCCTAAACGCGTAACCACATACTTTCCGTAGGTATCAAGTTTCTTACGCAAACGGGTGATGTTGACGTCCACCGTACGATCAAGCACTTCGGCATCATTATGCCATATCCGCCGCAAGATCTCGCCACGGGAAAACACCCGTCCTTCGTTCTCCAGCAACAAGCGCAGAATCTCGAATTCCGTCTTGGTAAGTTGCAAAGGCTCTCCGCACAAGATAGCCTCTTTCTTATTCAGATCCAGCTTCAATTCTTTGAATCCGATGTAAGCCGCCGGTACGGCATGCTGAGGCGCGGTACGTCGTAAAACCGCCTTGATACGCATCTGTACCTCACGCAAGGAAAACGGTTTGGATATGTAATCATCGGCTCCCAACGTAAAACCAGTGACCGCATCATTTTCCGTATCACGGGCCGTCAGGAAGATAATAGGTATATCACGCGTGTCACGCATCTGTTTGAGCATCTTTGCCATTTTAAAGCCAGAAATCTCTCCCATCATCACGTCCAACAGCAACAGATGGAATTTAGTCAGATCCATCTTAAGGGCTTCTTCGGCCGAATAAGCAGTTTCCACCATATACCCCTCGTTTTCGAGATTGAACTTCAAGATGTCGCATAAGTCCTCCTCATCGTCCACAACAAGTATTCTATAATCCGTATTCATCATATAATATCACTTTAATTATTATTCGGACTGCAAAATTACGAATTTATTATTGCACGAATATGTAACTTATGCTACAATATGGTTACAATACCCTTTTCTTGTTGGAATCTGCGACAAGCACGAACCCAATGCCTCAGGTGCCCTATGATTTCCTGTGTCTCCTGCAAAGTACTCATATACAAGTATTCTATCTTCAGGTTATCCATATCTCCCTTGCGAATACGCCCTTGCTGGGTTTTCCGAAGTTGGGAGAGCTGGGCCTTCATTTCATCTCCGAACTGACGTACTTGTAAAGCTTTATCGTAATCATTAGTCTCGATCATATCAGCGATCACCATCATCAACTTTTCCACCCCTTCACGCATCGGCATGAACTCTTTCACATACTCTTCGGGGATCGGATTAAAGTTATTGTCCACATGCTCCAATGTGGGTTCGCACATTCGTTTCAAACAATAGAGGCATTGCTCGCAACTGTTGCAAGCCAGATGGAACCAGGTGTCCTTCTCCACAGCCTGCAACTGATCTATCTTACGCAACCCGACAAGTTCTTTACGGCGGATCACTTTCCAGTTTTTACGTTCATCGTCCAATTCATTCAAAGTACGACGCAGCATCTTCACATCTTCCGTAATCAATCCGTCCGTAGTCTGCATATAAGCCTCAGCTATGAATTTCACCATCTTGGACTGATATACGCTGATATGCTTGTTCAGCAATACCCATGCCTGATCCTTATCATTGGTCAACACCAACCTCGTGAAGATCTCGTCTTTTTGAGCTGCCGCCATCTTCTTCTTATAATTACGGTTGTTGTTGATCAGCAGAATGACGACTACGACGATCAACAGAACCATAGCGACAATGCCGCCGAAATGCAAGAACAGGGTGACGATAAAACACAGGAAAAAGGCTGCCCCGGCAGTCATGAACCATCCTCCGATTACGGGAATCACTCCGGTAACACGGAACACTGCGCTCTCGCGTCCCCAGGCACGATCGGCCAAAGAAGATCCCATACCAACCATAAAAGCTACATAAGTGGTAGACAAAGGCAATTTCAAAGAAGTCCCCAATACAATCAGCAGACCGGCTAATACCAAATTGACAGATGCGCGCACCAAGTCAAAAGCCGCACCGTTGGGCAATATGGCTTCGTCCTGATAAAAACGGGAATCTATCCATTTTCTCATCCAGGACGGCATGTGATCTACTATAAATTCATTGGCATTGATCACGCTTCTCACTAAACGACGTGCAAAACGTGAAGAACCGAACATTTCATCTCCCGCGGTCTGACGTGACAAATCCACTGAGGTTTTCACCACATTCTGTGCTTTCTTGGAAGTCATCAGCGCCACTGTCATCACGATACCGGCTGCCACAAGGAAATACACCGGTGTACGGGCCGACTCATTTAAAACCCCCATCATGTGAGTAGCAGGATTGTCACCCGGTGTGGCAATAAAATCCTGATAAGAAGAAAATCCGGCCAAAGTGACTCCGATAAAGTTCACCAAGTCGTTTCCGGCAAAGGCCATGGCCAAAGAGAATGTGCCGAAAAGCACAATGATCTTGAATACGTTTATTTTGCACCAATGCAGCACCTGCATCAGTATGGAAAAACCTATAAACGAAGAAAGCAAAATAAGATGAGTATGTCCCGTAATCCGCTCCTTGGCAGCATCTGTCATGAAAGACGCGCTACCGAATCCCTTCACCAACAGAAAATAAGCAATAGAAGTGATCGAAACGCCCCCGAACAATCCGATGGTATACCTTAAATGTTTGGTGTAATGGAAAGTAAATAATAATCGGGAAATCCACTGCACAATCGTACCGAACACAAAAGCAATAGCTACGGATACGAAAATAGCCAGAATCACCGAAAAAGCCTTGTCTGTATTAATCAGTCCGGCATAGGTGAGCGTGGAGTCATCAAACATCTTAATGAGAGCCAATGCCGTACTTCCCCCTAACAGCTCAAACACCATCGAGACCGTTGTAGAAGTAGGCATCCCCAATGTATTGAAAAGATCTAAGAGGATTACGTCCGATGCCAGTACAGCCAAGAATATGCACATCAATTCTTCAAAGCTGAAAAACTCCGGTCGGAATATGCCATGACGCGCAATGTCCATCAT
>JAJPYK010000068.1:4015-4298 GCA_021205005.1 Paraprevotella sp.
CCATCATGCCGTCGCTTGTCGTAGCACCTACAAAAATGCCTATGGCAGCAATAATTAAAATGGTTTTGAAACGGGGCACCTTTGCCCCGATGGCAGAACCTAAGAAGTTTACGGCATCGTTGCTGACTCCTACACACAAATCAAAAGTAGAAAGAGCAAACAGAAACACGACAACCCCCAAATAAATAAGTTCCATAAGATCATTATATTGATTCTGTAGACAAAGATACTCATTTTCTCTTTTGCTACAATTAAATTCATGTAACATTTTTCACATAAATAA
>JAJPYK010000028.1 GCA_021205005.1 Paraprevotella sp.
GTTATATGTAGTACAAAAACCTCAAATATTAACGATTTAAACTGCTAAATTCTCATTTATGAAATTAAAAGATATATGTCAATACGTCTCAGAAAGAGTTGCAACTGTTACCCTTACGACAAGTAATTATATATCTACAGAAAACATGCTCCCCGATAAAGGAGGAGTCGTGGTAGCAGGTGGAGTACCGACAGGTAATGCTGTAGAGTTTGCCGCAGGTGATGTCCTTGTATCAAATATTAGACCATATTTAAAAAAAATATGGCAAGCAGATAAAAAAGGCGGTTGTTCTGCAGATGTACTATGTTTTCGTACAAATAAGAACGTAGATTGCAAATATTTCTACTATCTATTGAGCCAGCAATCATTCTTTGATTATATGATGTCTGGTTCAAAAGGATGTAAAATGCCACGCGGGGACAAAAAACAAATAATGCAATGGTCTTTCGATCTGCCTTCTTTAGAAGACCAGAAACGCATTGCAGGCATTCTTTCCTCTCTTGATTCCAAAATTGAACTGAATCGTCGGATAAATGATAATTTAACACAAGCAGCATAATCATAACATCATGGAATGGATACGTGAACATATTAGTAAAATGCCAAGTTTCAACTACTTGAATGCACATCTCACAACCATAGAGAATGCAGTTGAAACGAACCCGGATTTGTGCGTAGAGGTATGCAAAAGCCTGATAGAAAGTCTTTGCAAGACCATTCTCACCAATCAAGCCATTGCGTATAAAAGCAATGTGCAATTTCAGAATCTGGTGAAGCAGACTTTAGATAATATGTTCATGGATGAATACTACAAAGCAGACAAAATAGAGTTAATCCGGAGAATTGCTTCTGTTTCACAGAAACTAAGCGAAATAAGAAATCTTTCTGGTTTTGCCTCGCACGGACAAGACAAGCAGCACACGCCTTTTGATAAGATGATAGCTGTTTTGGCATGCAAATCCGCAGATATGATAGGAGGCTTTATCCTATACTCCTATATTCAATGTACCGCAAGACCTGATTCCCGTATCCATTACGAGGATTGCCAAACGTTCAATGAACTGTTTGACGAAGAAAATCCGTTAGAATTGGGCGGCGTAATTCTTTCTGCTTCCGAAGCCTTGTACGAGCAAGATTACGAGGCTTATAAAGAAGCCTATTATTCCTATTTAAGCAACCTAAAAAATTAACGACATGTCATTCACAGAAGGTAGTTACGAGAACGCATTGATTGCCTTGTTTGAGAATATGGGCTATCAGCATCTATATGGGCCGGACATAGAGCGCGATTACTATACTCCGTTCTATGAAGAGCCAGTGTTGAACAGTTTGAGTGCGATTAATCCAGATAAGCCGTTAGCGGCTATTCATGAAGCCATCGCAAAGCTGAAAGACATTGACACAGGAAGTCTGACGCAGAAGAACGAAATATTCATGGACTATCTTCAGCATGGCATCGAAGTGTCCTATCACGATGGACAAGAGCAACGGAATGAACTGGTCTATCTGATTGACTACAAAGATATCCGAAAAAATGATTTCCAAATCATCAATCAATGGACTTTCGTAGAGCATTCAGAAAAACGGGCAGACCTTATTGTCTTCATCAACGGATTGCCGCTTGTGGACATGGAGCTAAAGTCTCCGTCACGGGAAGAGACCGATGCTTCGGAAGCCTATTTACAACTCCGAAACTACATGAAAGAGATTCCCTCCCTTTTCGTTTATAATGTGTTCTGTGTCATAAGTGATATGACTTGCTCCAAAGCCGGAACCATTACTGGGAAGGAAGACCGCTACATGGAATGGAATACCAAAGACGGCGACTATGAAAGCACGGAAATTGCCGATTATGACACCTTCTTTGAAGGCATTTTCATAAAAGAACGGCTGATAGACATTATCAAGAACTTTATCTGTATCTCAAAGGACGAAGCCGGATCAGCCAAAATTCTTGCCGGATACCATCAATACTTTGCAGTCAAAAAAGCCATTGAACGTACAAAGATAGCGATTGTAAATGATGGTAAAATCGGTGTGTTCTGGCATACGCAAGGCAGCGGAAAATCCTTGTCGATGGTATTCTATGCCCATCTGCTACAAGAAGAGTTATCCCAGCCGACCATTGTCGTGATTACCGACCGCAATGACTTGGACGACCAACTCTATACACAATTCTCAAAGTGCAAAGACTTTCTCAGACAAGAACCTGTGCAAGCAAAAAGCCGCGAAGGACTGAAAGGTTTGCTGGCAGGACGTGAAGCCAACGGCATTGTATTCACGACCATGCAGAAATTTGAAGAATCAAGTGAACCACTGTCCTTACGAAAGAACATTATCGTGATGACCGATGAAGCACACCGAGGTCAATATGGTTTTGAAGAGAAAATCAGAATGACCAAAAATGAGAAAGGCGAAGACGTTGCCAAACGAATCATCGGCACGGCAAGAATCATCCACGATTCGTTACCGAATGCTTCCTATATCGGTTTTACAGGTACACCAATCTCTACCAAAGACAGAGATACGGTGGAAGTATTCGGAAGCTATATTGACGTGTACGACATGACGCAAGCCGTAGCGGACGGTGCTACCTGCCCTGTATATTACGAATCGCGTGTAATCAACCTGAATTTGGACGAAGCTACCCTCAAAGCCATAGACGATGAATATGAATTGCTTGCCGAAGAAGGGGCTACCGAAGAACAGATAGAGAAAAGCAAGAAGGAAATGTCGCACTTGGAAGAAATCTTGGGTGCGCCAGCTACCATCGATTCGCTCTGTCGGTATATTCTGAAACACTATGAAGAAAACCGCCAATACGAACTGACAGGAAAAGCCATGATTGTGGCTTACTCCCGACCTATTGCCATGAGCATCTACCATAAAATATTGGAACTCCGTCCAGAATGGAATGAAAAGGTAAAAGTGGTGATGACCGGAAGCAACAAGGATCCGGAAGAATGGCACGAGATTATCGGTAACAAGCAATATAAAAAGGAATTGGCCAAACGCTTCAAAGACGATAATGACCCGATAAAAATTGCCATTGTAGTGGATATGTGGCTGACAGGTTTTGAGGTCCCGTCTTTGGCAACCATGTATGTATACAAGCCGATGAGCGGTCACAATCTGATGCAGGCCATTGCCCGCGTAAATCGGGTATCCCACGGCAAAGCAGGCGGACTGGTAGTAGATTATATCGGAATAGCCAAAGCTTTGAAAGAAGCCATGCATGATTATACCCGGCGTGACCGCAAGAATTTCGGAAATCCCGATATCAAAGAAACCGCTTTGCTCAAATTCAAGGAGAAATTGGAAGTGTGCCGTGATTTATTTCATGGCTATGACTATAGCCACTTCCAAACTGCATCAGATGCCGAATGTGCTCAAATCATCAAAGGTGGCGTGAACTTCATCATGTCGCCTGACAAACAAGAAAAACAGCAGACTTTCTTAAAAGAAGCTATGCTCTTACATAATTCCATTACCCTGTGTCGCAGTCTGCTAAATGAACCACAACGCTACGAAGCGGCTTTCTTTGAAACTGTCCGTACCCTACTCTCCCGAATGACAGGAAAAGGGAAAGTTTCCAAGAAAGAAATAAATGCAAGAATCGGAGAACTGCTGAAACAAAGCGTAAAGAGCGACTGGGTAATCAACTTATTCTCTGACGTAAAAGCGGAATGCTCCTTGTTCGACTCTGCATTTTTGGAAGAAGTTTCCAAAATGAAAGAGAAGAACATTGCCGTTGAGTTATTAAAGAGGCTACTGGCAGAACGTGTTACCTTGTATCAAAAGACCAACATCGTACAGGCGGAAAAATTTTCTGACCTGCTGAACCGCTCTCTATCTTCCTACCTGAAAGGTTTGCTAACAAATGAAGAGGTCATACAAGAACTTTTGAAACTGGCAAAAGAAATCTCTTCATCAGAATCGGCATGGAACGACTTAGGCCTTACACGAGAAGAAAAGTCATTCTATGATGCTTTAACCAAGCCGCAAGCTGTACAAGACGTATATACCAACGAACAATTGGTGGCCATGACCAAGGAACTTACAGAAACTCTCCGTAAGAACCGGACAATCGACTGGCAGAAAAAAGAATCGGCACGGGCTGGCATGCGAAAGATGATAAAACGACTGCTAAAGAAATATCATTATCCACCTGAAGAAGCTGCCAACGCATTGGAAACGGTTATCCGTCAATGTGAACAATGGACGGACAATGAAGGTACTGCAAGCGAACCGAAATTGTATAGCTTGCAAGAGAACTCTTATTCAATGGCAGCGGAAC